>JAUYGN010000073.1 GCA_030690545.1 Solirubrobacteraceae bacterium | reverse complement strand
ACGGGCTGCAATTTCTCGAGCAGATCTACGTCGCAACGCGCAGGTCCGGTTTTGGCTTCCGCCTGGAATCCGAGCGACTTGCCGCCGGAGCGCCGTCGGATGATCTTCTCGAGGCCGACGAATGCCCCTCCACAGATGAATAGCACGTTGGTCGTGTCAACCGCAATGAATTCCTGGTGGGGATGCTTGCGGCCTCCTTGCGGAGGAACGTTTGCAACCGTTCCTTCCAGAATCTTCAGAAGCGCCTGTTGGACGCCCTCGCCGGAAACGTCTCGCGTGATAGAAGGGTTCTCGTCCTTGCGGGAAATCTTATCAATCTCGTCGATGTAGATGATTCCGTGTTGCGCCTTGGCGACATCCCCACCGGCGCTCTGCAGCAGTTTCAGGATGATATTCTCGACGTCCTCGCCGACGTAGCCGGCCTCGGTCAGCGCCGTCGCGTCGGCGATCGCGAACGGGACGTTGAGGATCCGCGCGAGCGTCTGGGCGAGCAGCGTCTTGCCGCAGCCGGTCGGGCCGAGCAGCAGGATGTTGGACTTCTGCAGCTCGATGTCCGAGTCCTGCGACTGCATCATCTGCACGCGCTTGTAGTGGTTGTAGACCGCTACCGACAGCGTGCGCTTGGACTCCTCCTGCCCGACGACGTACTCGTCGAGGACGTCGTAGATCTCACGCGGCTTGGGCAGCGACTCGATGTCGAACGACGGTGGAGCGGTCAGCTCCTCGTCGATGATCTCGTTGCAGAGATCGATGCACTCGTCGCAGATGTAGACCCCGGGGCCGGCGATGAGCTTCTTGACCTGCCGCTGGGACTTGCCGCAGAAGGAGCACAGGAGCTGTTCGTTTGAGTCGGTCGGTCGTGCCATACCTGCCAGCCACTCAGTGCTGGGAGATCACCCGGTCGATGATGCCGTATTCCTTGGCCTCTTCGCTCGAGAGGAAGTAATCGCGCTCGGTATCGGTGCGAACCTTGTCGTAAGGCTGCTTCGTGTGCTTGGCGATGATCTGGTCCAGCCGCTGGCGGATGTCGATGATCTCCTTGGCATGGATCTCGATGTCCGTCGCCTGGCCCTGGAATCCGCTGGAGACCTGGTGGATGAGGATCTTCGCGTTGGGCAGCGCCATGCGCTTGCCGTCGGCGCCGCCGGCCAGCAGCAGCGCGCCCATCGACATCGCGATGCCGACGCAGATCGTCTGCACGTCGGGCTTGATGAACTGCATCGTGTCGTAGATCGCCAGCCCCGCGTAGACCGAGCCGCCGGGCGAGTTGATGTACAGCGAGATGTCCTTGTCGGGATCCTCGGACTCCAGATGCAGCAGCTGCGCGACGATGAGGTTGGCGATCTGGTCGTCGACGGGCGTCCCCAAGAAGACGATCCGCTCGTTGAGCAGCCGGCTGTAGATGTCGAAGGCGCGTTCGCCTCGCGACGTCTGCTCGACCACCATGGGGACAAGGGGGCTCATGGTCCTCGCTTCAGTTAGGCATCGTCCGGGGAACTCCTGCCGGGGCAGCGTACCAATCGCCCGGCTGCGGTCCGGAAGGCGCGCGGACCGCGCTGGCTGCTACGTGTCGGGCGTCCAGAGCTTGTCCTTGGCGCCGGCGGCTTCCTGCTCGGGTGTCCACAGCTCACCGCCCGCGGCGGCCTTGTCGCCCTGCTGCTTGGCCGGTGCCTTCTTCTTGGCCGCCGGCTTCTTCGCGGCCGGCTTCTTCGCCGCGGGTGCCTTCTTTGCCGGCGTCTCGGCGGCCTTCGCCGGCTTCTCGTCGGCTTCGTCGGGCGCGATCGGCACGGCGGTCGTGACGACGAGGTCGATCGCCTGCTCGGCCGCGACCTCGCGGATCAGCATGTCGACGCGGCCCGCCTGGCGCAGGCGGTCGAGCAGCTTCTGGCGCGACGTCTGCTCGCGCGTCGCCGCATCCTCGAGCGCATCGAGCAGCTCGGCGTCGGTCGGCTCGATCCGCTCGGCCTCGATCACCGCCGCCAGCACGGCCTCGCGCCGCAGCGCGATCTCGGCGTCGGGCCTGGACTCCTCGGCGAGCTCCTCCTCCGTCTTGCCGGTGATCTTCAGGTAGGCCTCTTTCGTGATCCCCTGATGGCCGAGCGAGTGCAGCATGCGATCGAGCAGCTCCTTGGCGCGCGCGGTCACGAGCGGCTCGGGGACGTCGACGGTCGCCTCGCCGACGACCGCGTCCAGCGCGCCCGCGCGGAACTCGGCCTCGACGCGCTTGACGTCGTGCTCGAGCAGCTCCTCGGCGATCGAGGCCCGCAGCTCCTCGATCGTGTCGTAGCCGGCGGCGTCGGAGGCGAAGTCGTCGTCTGCTGCGGGAAGGTCCTTGTGCTTGACCTCCTTGACGCTGAATGCAAACTGGGCCGGCTTGCCGGCGACGTGCTTGGCCGCGTAGTCCTCGGGGAACGTCGCGTCGACGGTGCGCTCCTCGCCGGCGCGCACGCCGATCAGCCCCTCCTCGAAGCCCGGGATCAGGCGACCCGCCCCGACCTCGACGAGCTGGTCGCGGCCCTCGCCGCCCTCGAACGGCTCGCCGTCGATCGTGCCGACGAAGTCCAGCGTGACGAAGTCGCCGGTCTCGGCCGGGCGGTCGACGATCTCCAGGCGCGCGAAGCGCTCGCGCATCTCGTCGACCTGGTCCTCGACGGCCTCCGGATCGGCGATCGCCTCGCGGCGCACGACCTTCAGGCCACGATAGGCGCCGAGCGTCGCGCTCGGACGCACGCCCACCTCGAAGGAGAACGTCAACGGCTTGCCCTCGCCCGGCAGCTTGGCGAGGTCGAGGTCGACATCGGGATCGCCGACCGGTGCGATCCCCGACTCGTCGACCGCCTCCATGTACCAGTCGGTCAGGCGGCCACGCACGGCCTCGTCGAGGATCGGCTCGCGGCCGACGCGCTGGATGACGACGGCCGGCGGGATCTTGCCCGTGCGAAAGCCGGGAATCTTCATCTCGCGGCCGAGCTTGCGCGCCTGTGACTCCAGCGAGCGCTGGATCTCGTCCGCGGCGACCTCGACGTCGACGTTCACGCGCGACTCGGGAAGCTCGGTGACGGTGGTGGTGACTGCGGTGGGCATGCGACGCACCTTATCGTCAGGGCGGTGCCCCGCCGTCACCGCCCGCCGCACGTGGTGCTCGCCGCGTGGATCGTGACGGGACCCCTCGGCCACCTGTATGCCGGCCTGGCCGATTGGACGGGCGTCCTCGTCCGTCTTGTACGCGCGCGCGTGTGGCGGGATCGGATGTAGGACTGACGTGCGGCCGGGCGTCGGCGACGCCTGAAGGTCGTGTCCTCGCGCGGCGGACAGCGGGCGCTGCGCATCGATGGCGGCGACGTCGTGCCGTGCGTCGACGTGCGGCCCGCGGCTGCCCAGCCGCGCGAGCGTCAGTCGCCCGCAGGCGCCACGGCGCGGTGACGAGCCGATGGCGTCTCGCCGCTCTCGATGAACGTACGCACCGCCGCCAGCGTCGTCTGCGCGCCGCTCTGGTAGCCGGCCGAGAAGTTGCGCTCGTACTCGAGCTCTTCGTCAGAGCGATGCGCGACCCCGTCGATGCCCAGCGTGAAGTGGAAGCGCAGATAGATCTCCCCGTCCTCGCCCGACTCGATCGAGTTGACGATGCGCCCGCCGACGCCTCCGTTGAGCCGGATGAATGTGACGCTGTTGTTCGGGTCGAGGATGACCCGCTCCTGGATCTTCTCCGGTTCGCCGGGAGCCACGTGCAGGATCTCGCGCAGAAAGCCGTCGTCGTAGGTCTCGAGCACTGCGCAGTCGAGGATCGCCGGCACGAACGGCATCGGAGCCTCGGCCTTCCACAGCAGGCCCTGCCAGACATCGTCGCGCGTCAGCTGCACACGCTCCCCGGGCGGGTTGACCGGCATCGCGTGGGACAGGTCGATCATGAGCTCCTCCTGCCTCAGTGGTCGCCGCCGCCGAACAGCGGCCCGAGATCGACGTAGACGCGCATCTCGTCGACGCGCTCGCCCCGGCGATGGAACACGGTGAATGCCGGCAACGTCGCGGAGGCGCCGCTGGACTTCAACGTGTAGTCGACGGAGGCCTCGACCAGCGTGTGCTCGGCGCTCTGCCAGACAGCGCCGATCGTGTGCGAGAGCTCGAGCGTGTCGTGCGCCGCCGTCAGGGCGGCCACGACGCTCTCCATGCCGTGCTCCGGGGTGCCCGAGCCGAACCGAAGGCTGATGTCGTCGGCGAAGAAGCGCCCGTAGACGCTC
The DNA here is from genome assembly GCA_030690545.1 of Solirubrobacteraceae bacterium. Taxonomy (GTDB): domain Bacteria; phylum Actinomycetota; class Thermoleophilia; order Solirubrobacterales; family Solirubrobacteraceae; genus CADCVQ01. The sequence continues at coordinate 32,680 of JAUYGN010000073.1, read as the reverse complement.
AGGTCGCCGCCGTCGACGCCCTCGTAGAAGTCCTCGACCCACTGGGGCACCGCTGTCACATGCTCTGCTGGGATGGCCGACACGGAAGTCCTTTCTTGAGCGCTGGATGAAACTCTATGGACTTTGCCATCGTAGTCCCGCCCCTGGTCCAGGTCAAATCCAAGGCTAAACGGGTCTCGCATGCCCTCCCGGGACCATGTCAGGCCTGCCCAGGTCCCAAAACCCGTAGAGATCGGTGTACGCTTCGCCGATGGTGCCCTCCTCTTCACAGTCCGGCAACGGGTCACGACATGGAGATGGGCCGGGCAGCGAGCTCGCCGACCAGCTCCGCGGCATGATCCTGAACGGGGAGATCGCGCCGGGGACGATCCTGTCGCAGGTTCAGGTCGCCAAGCGCCTGGGCGTCAGCACCACACCGGTCCGCGAGGCGATGCGGCTCCTGCAGGCAGAGGGCCTGCTGGAGATCGAGCGCAACCGGCGCGCGCGCGTGCCACAGCTGGACGTCGACGATCTCGATGCCGTCTACAGCGCCCGCGTGCTGCTGGAGGCCGTCGCCATCACGCTTTCGGTGCCGGCGATGACCCAGGACGACCTCAGCGAGCTCAACGACCTGCTCGAGCGGATGGACAGGTACGCGGAGGCAAAGGATCTGGCCGCCTGGGACGTCGAGCACCTCACCTTTCACTGCCGGCTCGTCAGCGCGGCGTCGCCGCCGCAGGATCGGCTCATCCAGATGCTGCGCGAGCGCAGCGAGCGCTATCGGCACCTCTCCGTGCTCGGATCCTCCCCACGCGGCTGGACGGTGGCCAACGCAGAGCACCAGGGCATCGTCGACGCCTGCGTGCGCCGCGAGCCACAGGAGGCGGCCGTCGCGCTGGCACGACACCTCGCGCGCACCGCCCACACCTTGATCGCCTACCTCGCGCCCGAGGCTGACGCCGCCGCCACGCGCACGGCGGTTCAGCTCGTGACCAACTGGGTCAAGACGCCCGCCTAGCCCGCGACCCTGGGCCGCTCGGCATAGGCCGTCGCGCGCTCGGCGCTGACCCCCACCTCGAGTCGTCCGACCCGTTCGATCTCGACGCAGATCTCGTCGCCACCGCTGAGCGGGCCCACGCCCGCAGGCGTACCCGTGGCGAGGATGTCGCCCGCCTGGAGCGTCAGCACGGAGCTGGCGTACGCAATCAGCAGTGGCACCGAGAAGATCATCTGTGCGGTCGACGCGTCCTGGCGCAATCGCCCGTTGACCCAGCAGCGCAGCCGCAGCCGATCAGGGTCGGCGACCTCGTCGGCCGTCACCAGGCAGGGCCCCAGCGGCGTGAAGGTGTCAAACGACTTGCGCATCGAGCGGTCCTCCGTCGAGCGTGTCGTGATGTCGAGCAGGCACGTGTAGCCGGCGACGTGATCCAGCGCCGCCTGGAGCGTGACGTCCCGCGCCCGCCTGCCGATGACGACCGCGAGCTCGCCCTCCTGATCGGTGCGAACGTCGAGGTAGGGCAGGCTGATCTCGTCTCCGGGCCCGATGATCGAGCTCGGCGCCTTCAGGAAGACGCCGAGATCCTCGACGCTCGTGGGCCACTCCATCTCGTCCTGATGGGCGCGGTAGTTCACGGGCGCGGCGACGATCTTGCCCGGCCGGCACAGCGGGGCTTCGAGGCGAACGGCGCCGATCGGACGGCGGGGCAGCCCGGCGAGCGACCACCGCCGTGCGTCGTCGAGCAGCTCGCCGCGCACGAGATCCTCGAGCGTCGCGCCGGGATGACCCGCCGCGGCGGCCCGCTGTCCGAGGTCGACGACCTCGTCCCCGTCGACTGACCCCAGGCGACCGCCGTCGAACGAGACGAGCTTCATGGCCGCTGGCCTTCGCGTGCGTCGCTCGTCGTGACGGCTCGGCCGACCAGCGGCGTGGCCACCTCCATCAGCTCCTCGGGGCCCCTCGGGCCCCACAGGTTCTCGGCTCGACCGTCCTCGAGGCTCCACCGCCCGGGCTGGTAGCTGGACTCGTCCCAGACCTGGTACAGGTCCGCGTAGTACTCCACGACGGCGCCCGCGGGATCGAAGTGATAGGTGAACAGGTTGTTGCCGGCGCCGTGGCGTCCGGGACCCCAGATGAACGCGCCCGCGTTGCGCGCGAGGACGTCGCCGAGCTGGCCCAGCATCGCCAGGCTCTCGACCTCCCAGGCGTAGTGATGCAGTCCTGCGACGCGCGACCGCACGATGCCCAGACCGTGGTGGTCGACCGCGCAGCGCAGGAAGACGAGGGTCCCGTCGCCGATGTCGTCCGACAGCCTGAAGTCCAGGAGCTCGACGACGAAGTCCCGGAGCGCGTGGACGTCCACCGCGGTCAGCGTCGGATGACCGAACTTCCTGGGCTGCACGCCCGAGCCCGTGTGGACGATCGCATCGGACGTCATGCCGCTGAAGACCTCGAAGACGTGACCCTCCGGCCCTTCGAAGCGGACGGCGGCGGCGAGACCGGGCTCCTGCGGGGCGTCCGAGAGGATCCGCACGCCCTCGCGCCTGAGACGATCGGTCAGGTCTTCGACGGCGGCCTCGTCGTGGGCCTCCATCGCGATGTGATCGAGCCCCGAGCAGGTGGAGGCGATGAGCTGCAGCGAGTGGTGGCAGTCGGCATGCGTCAGGTAGGAGACGCCGTCGGTGCGCTCGACTTCTCGCAGTCCCATCACGAGGGTCGCCCACGTCACGGACGCCTCGAGATCGGGAACGTGCAGCGCGACGTGCCCCATGCGCTTGATGAACTCGGACATCGTCAGGCTCCGGCGACCGGTGAGGCCTCGGCTTGAGCACGCAGCGCGACCGCGGAATCCGGCGCGGAACGAACGACGGTGTTCTCAAGCCGGCCGATCCCCTCGATCTCCGCGACGACCACGTCCCCCGGGGCGAGGAATCGGCGCTTCGCGATGCCCACGCCCGCGGGCGTGCCGGTGCAGATGATGTCACCCGGTTGCAGCGGCACGACCGCGCTCACATGGGCGATCTGCTCCTCGATCGAGAACAGCATGCGCGTCGTGTTGGACGACTGCTCGACCACGCCGTTGACCGAGAGCGAGATCGCGAGGTCGTCCGGGTTCGGGCAGCACTCCGCGGGGATCAGCCAGGGACCCATCGGACACGTGGTGTTCCACCCCTTCTGCAGGAACCAGTCCCACTTGAACGGTGGCACCGGCGTGGTGCGCTCGAAGCGGCCACGATCGGAGATGTCGTTGACGACCGTGTATCCCGCGACGTACTCGCGCGCCTCGTGCGCTGCGATGCGGTGCCCGCGGCGCCCGATGACCACGCCGAGCTCGACCTCCCAGTCCATCTGATCGGACCCGTCCTCGATGCACACCGGATCGCGAGGCCCGATCACCGAGGTCGTCGGCCGCAGGAACATGAACGGCCCCTCGGGCGGTCGAGCGGCGACGAACGCGTCACTGCCCATCTCGACCCCGTGGTCGGCGTAGTTGGCTCCGACCATGTACAGGTTCGTCGGATGGGGTACGGGTGCGCGGAGGACCACGTCGTCGATCGCCAGGCCCGGCGCGAGGCGCTCGGCGCCGGCCGCCAGCGCCGCCAGGCACTCCTTCCACGCCGGCCAGTCGCGCAGGACGTCTGCGCAGCTGGGCTGCCCGGGAAGCGGGTGGACCCGACCGCCGAGGACCAGTGCGGCGGCGTCGCGGTCATTGCGGCGGATTGTCGCGAGGTAGTAGTCCATGCCGCGCAGTCTATAGAGATCGGTGGGAAAAGAACAAGATCTGCCCGCTCATCTGAAGGCTGAGCGAACCGCCCGCCCGCCATACTTTGGGCCTCGCTGGCGACGAAACGATACGTCGACGCGACAAGCCCCGCGTTGACAGTCTGTGGAGAAGTTCATAGAGTTATCGGCGCCTAAGTGCGACGCGGGCGGCGCAGGCGCGCCGGCCGCGCCCCCGCCGTCCGCAACCCTGGGAGCACGCGATGGACCAGACCTCTGCCGACCCCTACGAGATCGTCCGTCGCGCGGGCGCCGCTCCGCTGTGGCAGTACTACGGCAGCCTGTTCGCGGCCCAGCCCAGCAGCCGCGCGGTCCCGTTCATCTGGCGCTACGCGGAGCTGCGGCCGTCGATGCTGCACTTCGTCGACGCACTCTCCCTCGAGGAGGCCGAGCGACGCGTGCTGATGCTCGTCAACCCCGAGCTGCGCGAGCCACCCGCGACGCTCAGCACCCTCTACGCGGGCCTGCAGATCATCGTGCCCGGCGAGACGGCGCAGGCCCATCGCCATACGTCCGGCGCCTTTCGCCTGATCATCGAGGGCGAGGGAGCGTGCACGACCGTCGACGGCGAGCGCGTGCACATGCGCCCGGGCGACCTGCTGCTGACGCCGAGCTGGCACTGGCACGACCACGAGGACGTGGGCACCGGGCCGATGATCTGGCTCGACGGGCTCGACTACCCGCTCGTCAATCTGCTCGAAGCGGGCTTCTTCGAGGTCTTCGCCGAGCGCATGCAGCCCCGCACGATGCCGGACGACATCTCGACGCGCCAGTACATCCACGGCCAGCTGCGACCGACGTGGGAGACGCCGCGCGGACTGAGCTCGCCGATCGGCAACTACCCGTGGAGCGAGACCGAGGCCGCATTCGCGGACATCGGCGACGACGCCGACGGCAGCGCGGTCGACGGCGTCATGCTCGAGTACACGAACCCATGGACGGGTGGACCCGTGATGCCGACGATCGGATGCCGGATGCAGCGCCTCCCCCCCGGCTTCGCCGGCGTCGCCCACCGCCACACGTCCAACACGATCTACCACGTCGTGCGCGGCGAGGGACGGAGCGTCGTCGACGACGTCGTGCTCGAGTGGAACGAGCACGACGTCTTCGCCGTTCCCAGCTGGACGGTGCACGAGCATCACAACGGGTCGGGGTCGGAGGACGCGATCGTGTTCTCCTACACCGACGAGCCGGTCATGCGCAGCCTCGGCCTCTACCGCGAGCAGTCCGCCGCCGCAGGCCGCTGACGCGCGATCATGGCGCGGATCCGTCGTCGGGCGCGTCCGCCAGGCCGATGAAGCCCTTGGCCTGCAGCTCCGAGGGCCACGCGGAGCAGATCGTTCCGGTCATCTGGGTCTGCAGGCAGAGCGGCGGATCGCACGAGCACGTGCGGATCGCATCCTCGCGACCCGCTCGAACCTTGCGCGGCCAGTCCGGGTCGGACAGCAGCGGCCGCGCGAGCGCCACCGCGTCGCACTCCCCGGCCGCCAGCATCTGCTCGATCGTCTGCGGGTCCCACACATGGCCGTTGGCGAAGACGGGCACCGACGCGGCTCGCTTGACCGCGCGGCTGTCGTCCCGCTGGAAGTTGGGCCGCGCCGTCAGCCCGGCGTTGGCCGGCGCGCGAAGCGATTCGAACGTCGTGGCCACCGGCACGATGAAGTCGGCGCCCGCCTGCTCGACCAGCGGGACGACCTCGACGGCGTCGCCGATCGACCATCCGCCCTCCATCAGCTCGTCGCTCATGAGATGCACGCCGAGCAGCAGGTCCGGCGCCGCGCGGCGCATGGCGGCGATGACCTCCAGCAGGAGCCGCACGCGATGCTCGAACGACCCGCCGTAGCCGTCCGTGCGCGCGTTCATGCGGGCCGACAGAAACGACGACAGCAGGAACCCCTGGGCGGCATGGATCTCGATGCCGTCGAAGCCCGCGCGCGCGGCGAGCTCGGCGGAGCGCGCGAACGACGCCACGACCTCGCGCAGCTCGTCGCCCGTGGCCTCGTCGGGGGTCACCTCCCCGAGCGGGAGCGGGAACGGGATCGCCGACGGAGCCAGACGACGGCGGGCCGCGTACTCCTCCCACGGTCCGGCGTAGCGCCCGGCGTGGACGACCTGGACGACCGCGACGGCGCCCTCGGCCTTGATCGCGCCGGCCAGCCGGGCGAGACCGTCCAAGCGGTCCGCGCCGTCGATGAGGGCATGGCGCGGCAGCTGCCGGCCGGCGATGCTGACGGCGAGGTTCTCGACGATCACCATGCCGACGCCGCCGCGCGCGCGCCGTGCGTAGTGCTCGACCATCCGGTCGCTGACACCTCCGTCGGGATCGGCATAGCAGACCGACATCGGAGCCTGCACGATCCGATTGCGCAGCGTCGTCCCCGCCAGCTGCAGCGGCGCGAAGAGATGCTCGTGGTTCGTGATCGCGATCACGCCGGCTCCCCGCCCGCGCAGCGCGACGCCGTCCGTGGCGCCCCGGCCAGCCACCGATGCGGGACCGTACGCGCCCCTTCGCACATCGTGCCGATCATGGTAGGCATGCTCATAGTCTATAGATGCTCGTGGCAAGATGCGTCGCCTTGTGGCACGACTACCTCAGGTTTCATCATGCTTGACCTCGTCTCGTGAGCGACTACAGTATGCAAACTCCATAGAGATATGGGACGGGTCCGATGCTGAAGGAGGATGCGATGAAGCCGGCGGAGCAGGAGGCCACGGCCGCCAAGGAGGAATACATGGTCGGCCCCGTCGACGATGTCCCAGAACGCGACGGGCTGCTCGTCGACGTCGCGGGCGAGACCGAGGTCGGCATCTTCAAGGTCGACGGCACGCTCTACGCCTACGAGAACCGCTGCGTCCATCAGGGCGGGCCCGTCTGTGCCGGTGTGCTGCTCGGCAAGACCGAGCAGCACCTCGACGCGGGCGGGCGCGTCCTCAGCGAGGATCTCGACGACTCGCGCCTGCGCCTGGTCTGCCCCTGGCATGGCTGGGAGTACGACATCACGACCGGGCGGGTGGCGCACGATGCCCGCTACCGGCTCCGCCCCGTCGAGCTCACCGTCCGCGACGGGTACCTCTATGTCGTCGTCTGACGCCCCGCCGCCGGAGATCGGCGCCGTCCAGCATCAGCTGGCCGACGCCGTCGAGGCGTACACGATGCTGGCGCGGGACGCCGGCGACGTCGCGCCCTTTCCCGCCAACCGCGAGGTCGGCCCCACCGAGGTGGCCGTGACCGCTGCCGCGATGCTCAAGGCCGCGGGGATCAACTCCTTCGAGATCGCCGGCCTCTTCAACGTCTAGGCAGCCGAGGAGACCGCTTCCCATGGACGACACGGCACGACGCGCGAGCGTGCTTCCCGGGCGCACGCAGGAGCACATGCTGGTCAACGCCGAGCGGGAGCGGGACCGTCGCGGGCTCGACGACGTCTTCATCGTCGACTGCGACAGCCACCTCTACGAGACCAACAGCTTCCCGGAGATCGTCCGGCGGGTCCGCAATCGCAACATCCGGCGCCCGCTGGAAACGATGTCCGCGGAGTACATCCAGGGCTTCATGATCCCGCAGAGCATCGGCGACCGCTCGGTCGGGGGCCGGCTGCCGATCAGTCAGATGCAGCACGTCATCGACGCGAGCGACATGCACCCGATCGCGGCGACCACCCTGCATTCGATGGACAGCATGGGCATCGACTACACGATCCTGTTCCCCACGCCGATGCTCAACCTCGGCCTGACGCCGCAGATCGAGATCGAGATCGAGCTGGGCCACGCGTTCAACAGCTGGCTTCTGGACGACGTCCTGCCATGCAGCGATCGCCTGCTCACGATGCCCTACCTCCCGCTCGGCGATCCTGACGCGTGCATGCAGTACATCGAGGACTTCGCCGGTCGCGCCGGCGTGGTCGGCTTCATGATCACTGCCGTCCGCTACGAGCCGTTTCACCGCAACCAGTACATGAAGGTCTTCGCCGCGCTCAACGAGCGCTCGATGCCGATCGCGTTCCACTCGGGCCCGAACTGGTTCGATCGGCCGTTCACGATCCTCGGGCGCTTCCTCGGCGTCCACGCCCTCGGATTTCCGTTCTATGCGATGACGCACCTCACCAACGTCGTCCTCTCCGGGCTGCCCGAGCGCTTCCCGAACATCAAGTGGATCTACATGGAGGCCGGCGAGGCCTGGGTGCCGTTCTGCATCGCGCGACTGGACAACGAGTACAAGCAGCGCTCCGCGGAGGCGCCGCTGCTGCAGCGGCTGCCCAGCGAGTACATCCGCGACATGTACTTCACGACACAGCCGTTCGAGGAGCACGAGAACTCCGCTCACACGCGGGCGATGATCGACATCATGAACGGCACGCAGTCGCTGCTGTACGCCTCGGACTATCCGCATCCGGACTTCGACACGCCGGCGATAATCTGGGACCAGCGCTGCCTCGACGAACGCGAGAAGCGCGCGATCCTCGGAGACAACGCCCGCGCGCTCTTCGACCTCCCGGGCCGGGTGGCCGTGCCCGGCGGCTCCCCGGCGCGAGCATCCTGAGCAGGCGCTCGGCGCACCCGCGTCGGGCGCGATGCGGCAGCGTCAGGACACCGTGCCGCGGCTGCCGGCGCTGCCCCACCGCAGACCTTGGCGGACGCGTGCGAGCGTGGTCGCGGGGTCGGTGATGGGAAGCCCGTGCGTCGGCGCGAGGAGCCTGACCGCCAGCTCGTCGAAGATCAGCTCGTCGAGGCGCGCGATGTACGGCTCGATGTCGACGAACCGCGTCCAGTAGAAGGCAAGCTCCGCGAACAGCGCCGTCATCTCCGGAACGTCGAGCTCCGGGACCTCCTCGGCCATCCGGCCGCACTGGCCCTGCTCGTGGTAGTGGCTGTAGGCGAAGCCGTCGCCCGCGAAGAGCACGCCGGTCGCACGGTCGAAGAGCCAGCGGGTGCGGATCATGTCGCGGAACACCGCCTCGACGGTTTCGAGCCGGCGCATGCCGAGGTCGATCGTCTCGCCGGGCTCGAGCGCGACGAGCCGGTCGGCGTACGCGGGGAACACGAGGTGCAGGTCCTCCACGTCACCGCAGGCCTGCAGGTCCGGATACCGGGCCAGGAGACGCCCGACGGCGCCCGCGTGAGGAGCCTCCGTATGCGTCGTGAACAGGTAGCGCAGCGGAGGCACGCCGGCGGCGAGCAGGGTCTCGATCTGGGCCTCGATCGTCTGGGCGTCCTGCGGATGCCCCGCTTCGACGAGCATCGAGCACTCCTCGCCGGCGACGAGGTAGACCGAGTTGTAGCCATGCAGGGTCGTCCCGCGATAGGCGACCTGCAGGCAGGCGCCGAGCCAATGGACGCCCGGCGCGATCTCCCGCGGCAGCGCGAGCGAGCCGGTCATGCGCGCGCCGCCCGCGGGCGGCGCGAGCTGTGCGCCGTGTCGATCGCAGCCGGCTGCGCCGCGGCAGCGACGAGCATCTCGTCGAGCAGCCTGCGCTCGCGCGCGACGACGTCCCTGCCCTCGAAGATGCAGCCGTAGGCCGGAGCGATCCGCTCGATGTCGCGCCCGTCGAAGATCGTCGCGATCTGCTCCCGGATCAGGGACGTACGCGCGCCCGGCAGCCACCAGTATCTCGTCCGCACGAGGTGCCGGCGCAGGAGCGCCGCCGCGCCCTCGCGCTCGCTGGCGTCCGTGACGAGTGGGACGGCGTCCTCGCCTGCGGGCAGCGCGTGGCTGAAGCTGTCGGAGGTGAACAACGTGGCGGTCCTCTCGTCGTAGACCCAGAGCGTCGGCAGCAGCCGCAACGGCGCGTTGAACGCGAGGAGCTCGCGGCCGCCGGGATCGATCGAGACGGTGCCGCCGGCGGAGACGGTCGCCGAGCGGACCGCAGCCAGCGCGCCGGCGCCCACCGGCGTGCCGGCGGGAACGAACTCCGGCCGGAAGTCCACCCACCTCGGAGGCTCCCCCTGCCCGCCGTAGATCGTCTGCACGTTGAACGATTCCGTGATCGGCCGGACGTTGCAGATCGACGAGAACTCGCCGATGCGCAGCAGCCAGATCGACAGCGGGAAGCCGGCCGGCAGCAGTGCGCCCAGCTGGTCCAGGATCGCCTGCTGGTGGATCGAGAGGCCCGTGTCGATCAGCAGCGCCCGCTGGTCCTCGATGAGCAGGTACGCGTTCATCGTGGCATGCCCGCGGACGTCCGGGGGATGCGTCGAGGCGCGGCCGTCGAGCTCGTAGCGATGGGCGAGCGCGTAGAGCCGGTCCGCGACCAGCTCCACCGGCTCGGGGGTCATGCCGCCGCCGCCTCGCTGGCCTTGCGCGCACGGGTCTCGCCGGGCGCCTGCCAGAACAGCACCCGTCGCTGGATCGCGACGAAGGCGAGGTTCAGCAGGAACCCGAGCATCCCGAGCAGCAGGATGCCGGCCCACATCTCGGCGATGCTGTATTGCGACTGGGCCTGGAAGATGAAGAAGCCGATGCCATCGGTGCCGGCGAGATACTCGCTGGCGACGACGACGATGATGGCGAACGCCAGACTCGTGTGCATGCCGGCGAAGATCCGGGGCGCGACGGCGGGAATGACCGCGTAGCGCAGCCGCTCCCACCGGCTCAGGCGATAGGAGCGCGTCGTGTCGAGCATCGTGCGGTCGAGCTCGACGACGCCGTCGGAGGCATTGAGCACGATCGGCCACACGCACACGACGACGATCAGGAACAGCTTCATCGTGTTGCCAAGGCCGAAGACGATGAGCGCGGGCGGGATCAGCGCGATCGGCGGCACCGAGCGGAAGAACGCGAACAGGGGGCCCGCGAGCATCCGCAGCAGTCGCGAGCTGCCGAGGCAGATCCCCAGCGGCACGGCGATCAGGACCGCCAGGGCGTAGCCGAGGAAGAGCCGCTCGAGGGTGGGCACCACGTCGCTGGTCACCCGGTCGAACAACCACGCGTCCTGGAACGCCGCGAGGACGTCGGGCACCGGGGCGACGGCAAAGCTCTGGTAGGCCTCGGAGTACCAGTAGATCACCGCCAGCAGGGGGATGATGAAGCCCGCCTGGAGGGCGAGGCTCCTGCGGCGCGTCATCATCGGTGCGCTCCGCGCTGCGACGGGTGCCACTTCAAGAAGCGCCGCTCGAGGCGGCCGAAGGCAAGGTTGAGCGCGATGCCGAGCATGCCCGTCACGACGATCAGGGCGTACATCTCCTCGAGCGCCAGGCCATCCTGCGCCTGGCGGATCGCGGTTCCGAGGCCGGGCGTGCCGATGATCAGCTCGCCGCCGACCGCGACGATCAGCGCTATCGCGGCGCAGATGCGCAGCCCCGTCGCGATGTAGGGCAGCGAGCCGGGAAAGATCACCCAGCGGATCCGCGACAGCCCGCTCAGGCGGAATGACCGCGCGGTCATGATCGCCACGTCGTCGACGCTCTGCACGCCGTGGATCGTCTGGACGAGCAGCGGCCAGGTGCAGCCGAAGGCGACCAGGAAGATGGTGCTGCCGCCGGTCGGTCCCCAGACCACGATGGCGAGCGGGACGAGCGCGATGCCCGGCACCGGACGCAGCACCTCGACGACCGGTCCGAGGGCAACGCGGATCGGCTGGACCGTCCCCATCACCATGCCCAACGGGACGGCGATCGCGGTGGCGATCGCCATGCCGATGCCGGCATTGGTCATCGTCTGGCGCAGCTGGGTCCAGAACTCGCCACCGCCCAGCAACGATCCGAGCTCGGCGACGACGGCAGCGGGATGCGGGACGTCCAGCTCCGAGACGATCCCGCCGACGATCGCAAGCTCCCAGGCGAGCAGCCCGAGCACGATGCCCAGAGCTCCCAGCGCGGGCGCCGCCCAGCGCCGGTCGAGTCCGCTGCGCGCGCGAGCGCCGCCCACCTTCGCGGGCGGCACCGGTTCCCTCCCCGTCGACCGCGCAGCCGTCTCGATATCAACCACCGCATTCATGACGTTCTGTGCATGACCTGAGTTGCGTCCCGTACGGCACGGCCCGGCGAGCTCATGCCCGCCGGGCCTCGCCGACTACGAATCCGAGTCTGGGTACAGATCCTTGGCCGCGATCTTCTCCTTCTGCAGGCCGGCGGCATTCAGCATGTCCGACAGCGTCTGGACCTTCTGGAGATCGACCGTCGGGGAGTACACGGGCAGCCGCATCCTGCCGGCGATCTCGGTCGGGACCTTCGAGAACCCGGGAAGGATCTGGCGAACCGCGTCGGGGTTCTCCGCCGCGTACTCGACGGACTTGTTGATCGCGCGGCGCATGCGGTCGACGACGTCCCTGTTGCTGTCGTAGAACGAGCGCGACGTGAAGATGTTCACGAGCGGAAGGCCGGGCATCAGCAGCGCGTTGCCCGGCGAGATGATCCGGATCTTCGACTGCTCGGCTGCCTGCGTGTAGAACGGCTCCGACATCAGCGCGACGTCGACGCGCTTGGCCCGCAGCGCACCGGCCATCGATGGGAACGGCACCACGACGAGCTTCACGGAGTCCTTGTCGAGGCCGTTCTTCTCGGCGAGCGTGATCGCGTTGAGCTCGCTCAGGCCGGCGAGGCTGGCGACCGCGATCGTCTTGCCGTCGAGGTCCCTGCCGGACTTGATCGGGCTGTCGTCGCGTGTCACGAACATCGTGTCGTCGTTGTCGACCGAGGTTCCGCTCGTCGACAGCTGGGCCACGGTGACCAGCGGGAGGCCGTTGGCGGCGAAGGCCAGCGTGCTGCCCCAGGAGTGCTGGGCGAAGTCGACCTGGCCGGCCACGACGGCTCCCGGCGATTGCGGATAGGCAAGCGTCGTGTTCAGCTTGAGGTCGATGCCCTCGTCCTCGAAGAAGCCCTGCTCCTGGCCGATCGCGATCGAGGCGACGGGCGAGATCGTGCCGACCGACAGGCTGACCGCCGTCTTCTCGACGTCGGCGCTCGCCGTCCCCCCGGACGCCTCGTCATCCGAGCCGCAGGCAGCGACGCCGACCGCCGCGACGGCCATGCAACCGGTCAATCCCATCAGATACATCGAGCGCCTGAGGCGTGCGAAGACTGTCATGTGCTGGTTCCTCCTCCTTGGGCGAGCGAAGCGCTCACGTGACGACATTCGGCGGAGTCCCGCGTCAGGAGACTCCGGGACGTACGACCATCTGCTCATCGGCCACGGCGGCATCGAGGTGCCGCGGCCGATGGGCCTCTACGATCTCCCGGTACACATGAGCCCGCAGGCTCGAGAACATGGGCATTGCCTTCGTCGTGAGCTGATCTCGCGGCCACGGCAGGCCCACGTCGAGCGTGTCTCTGATCGTCGAGGGCTGCTTCGTGAGGACGACGATGCGATCCGACATGTAGACGGCCTCGTCGATGTCGTGCGTGACGAGCAGCACGGTGATGTCGAAGCGGCTTCGCAGCGAGAGGACGAGATCCTCGAGCTCGGCGCGCGTCTGCGCGTCGACGGACGCGAACGGCTCGTCAAGCAGCAGGACCCTGGGCTGACAGGCGAGCGCGCGCGCAATCGCGACGCGCTGCTGCATGCCGCCCGACAGCTGCCACGGGTAGTGATCCAGGAAGGCCGAGAGCCCGACCGCCTTGAGGGCTTCGTCGGCGAGGCGCTGGCGTTCGGCCGCAGCATGCTTGCGACGGAGCGGCAGCCCGACGTTCCCGCTGACCGTGAGCCAGGGCAGCAGCGAGCGCGCGTAGTCCTGGAACACGAGGGCCATGGCCTCGGGCGGCGAGACGATCTTGACGCCGCGTAGAAGTGAGCCTCCGCTCGAGGGCTCGAGCAGCCCGGAGATGCACTTCAGGAGTGTGGTCTTGCCGCACCCCGAAGGCCCGACGACCGACACGAACTCGAGCTCGTTGACCGAGAACGACAGCTCTGCGATCGCCGTCGTCGACCCATTCGCGCCGTGATACTCCTTGGAGAGCCCGACCACCTCAAGCACACCGCGCCACCTTCGTCTCGGAAACCGCGCACTGACGCACCCCGCGCTTCCGCGCCAGCTCTGGCGGCGGCGGCGTGCCTCCTTCTTCAATCGTTGGCCGATGGGTTCCACCGGCAGTCCGTAGCAAAGTATATGGACTTCATCCCGATGTCAAGACCGAGACGACGGAACGACCTTGCTGCCGCCGTCCCCCGATTCACGACGCGCAGACCCAGTGCACAAGCCAGTTCTCGTTCTCGAGCGCGTGCCGGGCGCCTCCTTGGTCGCCGTTCGGGCGCGTGTGGGAGCGGTGTGGCGTTCCAGATCACTCTATAGAGTCCACTGCGTCGCCGGGCAGTGCGGATTCGTCGCGCAGCGGCCGCGCGGACTCGCAGTGCGGCGAGCGCTCGCCGCCGGCCAGCCCTCGGTCGGGAGCGGTCGCCGTCGTCCCCATGCGGTCGCGTAGCCTTCGGCGCCGATGAGCACGCCGACGCCCGCGGGTCCAGGTCACAGGCGTCGACGCGCTGCGACCACGCTCCGGCTCGGTCCGGGCGCCGGGTCAGACGGAGCATCACCCCGGCTGTCGGCGCTGCGGACGCTCGACCTGCTGCGCGTGCTGCTGATGCGCGGGCTCGCGCCCCTGCTCGTGCCGGCGCGCCATCGCCGCGCATCGGGACCGGTCCGCCTGAGGCGCGCCCTGGAGACGCTCGGCGGGGGCTGGATCAAGCTCGGCCAGCTGCTCGCGTTGCGCTTCGACGTGCTGCCGGAGGCGTACTGCCTGGAGCTGTTCGACACGCTCAACCGGGTCCCGCCGTTTCAGTACGCGGAGGTCGAGCGGGTGATCCGCGACGAGCTGGGGCAGGAGATCCCCGACCTGTTCTCGTCGTTCGAGGCGAAGCCGTTCGGCAGCGCGTCGATCGGGCAGGTGCACGACGCGGTCCTGCACGACGGCCGGCGCGTGGCCGTCAAGGTGCAGCGTCCCGGAATCGACGCGCTGCTGATGTGCGACGTGGCGCTGATGCGCCGCGTGGCCGCGATCGTCGACCGCACGCCGCTGCTGGGTGCGATCCGCAGTCGGGACGTCGTCGACGAGCTCGCGCGCTGGACGCGCGAGGAGCTCGACTACACCGTCGAGGCCGCCAACGCGATCGAGATGCGCGCGAACGTCCGCGACGAGGACACCGAGCACGACCCCGAGATCCACCTCGACCACACGAGTCGCCGCGTGCTCACCGCCGAGCGCCTCGACGGCGTGCCGCTCGTCGACATCATCCGCGAGCTGCGCGCCGACCGAGATCGCTGCACGCAGCGACTCCGTGCAGCCGGATACGACCTCGACCGGGCCGCCGAGAACGTCGTCTGGAACTTCCTCAACCAGGCCTACGCGGTCGGCGTCTTCCACGGTGACCTGCACCCGGCCAATGTCCTGCTGCTCGCCGGCAACCGGATCGGCTACGTCGACTTCGGGATCGTCGGCCGCATCCCGCCGGAGGTCCAGGAGTCGCTCGGCCGCTACGCCATGTCGCTGTTCGGCGGTGACGCATCGGCGGCGGTCGACCAGCTGCTGCGCTGGCTGCGCCCGTCGGCGAGGACCGACGCCGCGGCCGCGCGATCGCACATGCTCGGCCTCACCGAGCGATTTCTCGACGATCTCGAACATGCTCCGGCGCGCCGGCGCGAGGTGCTCGCGCGCTTTCAGGTCGACCTGCTGTCCGCCGCGCGCCAGCACCGCCTCGTGGCCGATCCGGCGATCGTCCTCTACACGAAGGTCGTGCTCGCGATGGACGCCGTCACCTCCGAGCTCGCGCCTTCCCTCGACCTTCAGCCATTGCACGAGCGGTTCGTCTCCGAGCTCCTCATCGAGGGCTTCGAGAGCGCCGCGAGCCCACCGTCGTGAGCTCGCGTGTCAGACGCGCGCAGCGGTGACGTGCGCGTGGTGAGCCTGCGGACCGTCGATTCGTCGGACGCCCGCTCGCTCGGCTAGGCTGGCCGCGTGCGCACCCCGGTGGCTCTGTGTGCGGTGACCGTCTCCGCTCTGGTCCTGGGGCCCGCTGCGATCGCGGAGGCGCCCGCGCCGCCGGTCGGCAACTTCGGCGGAGGCGCGCTCGTCGCACCGCCGAAGGACCTCTTCGGCCCCGGCAACGCGATCGTCGGCCTGCGCGCCCTGGACAACCGCCGGCTCGAGATCGAAGCGACGGTGCGGGGCAAGTGCGCCGGCGGCGACATCACGGCGCGGACGCAGCTCAAGGCGGATTCGCGCTTCAGCGTCAAGGGCAGCGGGACGCAGGAGCCCAGCCGCGGCGTGAAGGTCAGGACGACGTACACGATGTCGGGCGCGTTCACGGGCCCGCGCGCGGCGGAAGGCAAGCTCTCGGCGACGCTGCGGCGAACCGCCGAGGGCAGGACGACGACGTGCAGGACCGGCAGCATCAGCTTCAGCGCACGCCGGCCGGAGGGCACGATCGGCCGGCGCGGCGCGGCGCCGCGAGCACGGTACTTCGGGGTCACCGCGCAGCGCGGCGTCGGCCCGCGCCGGCCGATCGTGCTGCGCATCTCCGGCGACGGCAGGCGGATCTCCTACGCGCTGTTCGGTCAGCAGGTCCGTTGCAGCGATGGGACGCGCTCGATCGGCCTCGAGGCACCGCGCACGAACATCAGGATCGACGGCAACGGACGGGTCAGCGACCGCGATCGCGACGAGATCGACGACGATGCGACGCGCACGAACGTCGACGATCGCTTCGAGGCGACGATCGGCCGCGACGGCGCGAAAGGGACGTTCTCGCTCAGCGACAGGACGATCGACAAGCTGACGGGCAACGTGATCCGATCCTGCAGGTCAGGCAAGATCGCCTGGACCGCGGCACCGTAGCCGCGCGTCGTCGCGGCGTCGCGCCGCGCCGGCGGCGACGACGCTTCGTCAGGGCGCGAGCATCCGCGACGCCTATCCCTACGTTCGCCGCTGAGCGTCAGAGCAGGTCGGCGCCCGCGACGCGCCGGGCGATGCCGGGGTAGTCGAGGATCAGCCCGTGCCGGTCGTACTCGAGCCGGCATGCGAACCCGAACGCTGGCGCCGCGTAGTCATACCGCCGTCGACCTGATCGATCCGCTCGACGAACGTAGACCTGCTCGAGACGCTCGACAGCATCCGGCGTCACCCGGACGTAGGCCGCGGGAGCCGCGGCCTCGGCGCCGACCTCGAAGCCGAGCCGATGGATGGGAAGGGCGTTCGTCATCGCCGACGCCTCGAGATCGACGTCCAGGCAGCCATCCAGCTGCGGCGCCGGACGACCGTCGACCGTCCAGCGGCCCGGCTCGACGACCGCCAGCTCGGTCGTCCGCTCGCCGGCGACCGAGCGGGTTCTCACGCGCGCCCACTCGGTGGCCCAGGTCCGGTCGAGCCCGATCGCGTACTCCACCGTCCAGGCCGCTCCGTCCTCGACGGCCGCCGTCGTGCCGTCGATCACGACGCCGGCGCCGCCGAGCGCGAACCAGCAGACCTCGAACCCCGTTCGAGGACCGACATGCTGCCATGCCGCACCGGGTGGAGGGTCGACGAGATCGCTCATCGTGGTCGTGCGGTGGCTGAGGCTCGCTCGTGGTCCGCTGCCAGGGGGGCGCCGTGCCGGTGGCCGGCGGGCCGGATGCTAACGGTCTGCTAGCACCGCGCGGACGACGGGCGAACGCGGCCGCCCGAGACTCGGCGCCGATGTCACCGACCGATCCCGGAGGAGCGCAGGCATCGAGCGCCCAGCTCCGTCCCCGCCGCAGCTCGATGCCCGAGGACGGCGCGAGGCCACGACTCGTCGCGGGCCCCGCCACACGCACCGTCCGGCGGGCGCCGGACGCCGGCGAGCGGACGCTCGACCCGACGGCGCTCGGCGACCACCTCGACCGGTTGTACCGCGCCGCCCGGGCGCTGTGCGGCTCGCGCGAGGACGCCGACGACCTCGTGCAGGAGACCTACGCCCGCGTGCTCACCCGGCCTCGCCTGCTGCGGGACGACGACGATCTCGGCTACCTGCTGCGGGCGCTGCGCAACACATACGTCACGACGCTGCGCACGCGCCGGCGCCGGCCGCGCACCGCGGCGCTCCCGCACGACCTCGACCCGGTCGACCCGCGCGCCCACGATGAGGCGCAGGAGGCCGCCGAAGCGGGCGACGTGCTCGCCGCGGTCGGGTCGCTGCCTGCGCCCTACCGCGACGCGATCGTCGCCGTCGACCTGCTCGGCCTGTCCTACCCGCAGGCGTGCCACGCGCTGCGCGTGCGGGGCGGCACCGTGAAGAGCCGTCTCTACCGCGCGCGGCGGGCGCTGCTGCCGCTGCTCGCCGATCCGTCCGCCGCGCCCGCCGCGGCGCGTCGCTCTGGCGCGCGGGCGTGAGCTCGCGACGCCGCACGAGCCCGCTCCCGCTTCGCGCCCGGCCCCCTCTCACGCGGGCGCCGAGGCATCGCCGGAACGCGCGCACCATGCCGTCGCGCGCTCGTTGCCGAGCGCCTGGAAGATCGCGCCGGCGCGCTCGCGCCGCGCCTGCGCGCGGCGACCGTCGCCGCGCTGCTCGGCGAGCACGGCGAGGCTCACGTCGATCCACGCGGCGAGCCGGCGGTAGCGCAGCTCGTCCCACATCGCGCTCACCGGCTCGAGCAGCTCTCGGGCCTCGTCGGCGCGACCTTCGTCGATCGCGACGTATCCGCGGTAGCTCAGCATCAACGCGAGACCGGGGCTGTCATCGGTGGCCGCGAACCGCCGGTGAGCTCGGTCGAGCAGGGTGCGCGCCCGATCGAAGTCGCCCGCCCGCGCGGCGACCAGCGCGAGGTTGCCGAGGTCGAAGCCGATCCCGCGGCCGTAGGCGAGCCGCTCGTGCAGCGCCAGGCTCTCCTCGAGACGCCGACGAGCGCCGTCGTGGTCGCCGAGCAGCCGCAACAGGCCGCCCAGGTGACCGAGGATCGCGGCCTGTCCTGCTGCATCGCCGAGCGCGCGCAGTTCGGCGAGACCCTGCTCGAGCGCCGTTCGCGCGGCATCCGACCGACCGGCGTTGCGGTGCACGACACCGAGACTCGCGCGTACGTGCGCGACCGCCTGCGGGACGCCCAGCTGCTGAACCTGCATCAACGACCGCTCGACGAGAACGCGCGGGGTTCCCGCCGGGCCCTCCGCCGCGACGACGATGCCGAAGGCGAGCGGCAACGCGAGCGAGGCGTCGGCAGCGAGATCGCCGAGCAGCTCCAGGCACCGCTCGAGCAGCGCCTGCCCGCGCTCCCAGTCGCCGCGGCAGTCGGCCGCATAGGCGAGCGAGTGCAGCGCGCAGACGAGTAGCGGGCGGCTGCCGGCGGCGAGCGCCAGCTCGCGGCTCTCCTCGAGCCGGCGCTCGGCCTGCTCGGGCTCGTCGGACTCGATCGTCATCAGGCCGAGGTGCTGGAGCGCGGTCGCGGTCGTCACCTCGTCCGCCACGTCGCGAGCGACGGCGACGCTCTCCCGGGCCGCGGCGGCCCCGGCGACCCAGTCCCCGTGGCGGAACGCGAGCCGCGAGCGCGCGATCAGCACCCGGGCGCGCAACGCGGGGCGGACCGCCCGCGCGTTCCAGGGCGGCGACGACCCATGCATCGCCCTCGACGACGTGGCCGCGGGCGATCCAGTAGCGCCACAGCGCGTGTGCGAGCCGCAGCGCCTGCGTCGGCCCGTCGCGCAGCGCGCTGCGCAGGGCGGCGCGCAGATCGTCGTGCTCGTGGTCCAGCCGGGCGAGCACCGGGCCGGGGTCGACCGCGACGAGGCCCGGTTCGAGCCGTTCTGCGAGCCGCACGAAGTGGCACCGGTGACGCGCCTCGATGCGGTCGCGCTCGCCGGCCTCGTCGAGGCGCTCGCGGGCGTATTGGCGCAGTGGGACGAGCAGGCGAAATCGCGACTCGGCGTCGTCCTGCTCGGACAGCACGAGCGACTTCGTCACGAGGGCGTCGAGCAGGCCGAGAACGTCCGCCTGCTCGACGCCGTCGCCCGCGCAGACCTCCTCGATCGTCGCGAGCCTGACGCTCCCGGCGAACGCGCCGAGCCGGCGGAACAGCGCGCGCTCCGCTGCGCTGAGCAGGTCGTGGCTCCAATCGATCGTGGCGGTCACGGTCTGCTGGCGGGTGAGCGCCGTCCGCGGCCCCGTGCCGAGCACCGTCAGCGAGTCGGCCAGGCGCCGGGCGATCTCGTCCGGCGACAGGACGCCGACGCGGGCCGCCGCCAGCTCGATCGCCAGCGGCATCCCTTCGACGCGGCGACAGATCGCCGCGACGGCCGGGGCGGTCGCGTCGTCGAGCGTGAAGCGCGGCGCCGTCGCAGCCGCGCGTTCGGCGAACAGCCGTACCGATTGCACCGGCGCCAGCTCGACGGCCGTCGTGAGCCCGGGCGCCGGCACGGCCAGCGGGTGCACGCGCCATGCCACCTCGCCGGGGATCTGCAACGGCTCGCGGCTCGTGGCCAGCAGCTGCAGGTTCGGGCATTGCGACAGCAGCGTCTCGGCGAGGCGCGCGCACGAGGCGACGAGGTGCTCGCAGTTGTCGAGCACGAGCAGCACCGCTCGGTCGCCCACATGCGCGGCGATCGACGCCTCGGTCGCGCGACTGGAGCGCGATTCGGCACCGAGCGCCGCGCTCGTCGCGGAGGCGACGAGCGCCTCGTCGGAGAGGCCGCCGAGCTCGACGAGCCAGACCCCGTCGGAGTACTCCCCGCGAACCCGCTCGGCGACCGCGAGCGCGAGGCGCGTCTTCCCGCACCCTCCCGCGCCGGTGAGCGTGACCGCGCGGGCTCGACCCAGCTGGTCGCCCACGTCCTCGAGCGCGCGCGCTCGCCCGACGAGGCCGGTCAGCGGCAACGGGAGGTTGCTCGGCGGCAGCGGCGGACGATCCTCCGGCGGGCGCGTCGTCGCAGGGCGGGTGAGGATCTCCCGGTACAGCCGCTGCGTCTCGGCCTCGGGATGATCGGCGACCTCGCGCTGCAGCCGGTCGCGCAGGAGGTGGTACTGCGCCAGCGCGCGCTGGCGCCGCCCGCCGCGCGCGTAGAGCCGCATCAGCTCACGATGCGCGCGCTCGTGAAGCGGATCCTCGACCACGGCGCGCTGCAACAGGGCGACGGCGGCGATCTCGTCGCCGCGGGCGCCATCCTGCTCGGCGAGCTCGACGAGCAGGCCGAGGAAGCGCTCGCGCAGCATCTCGCGGCGGGTGGTCGTCCACTCCTCGAAGCGGTCCTCGGGCAGCAGCTCGCCGCCGTAGCGGTCGATCGCCTCCCGCAGCGCCGCCGCCTCACCGGACCGCTCGGCGATCGCGGCCGCGGCCTCGAACTCGTCCACGTCGACGGCCGCTCCCGGCCCAAGCGCGAGCACGTCGTGCGCGAGCTCGATCCAGCTCGTCGCGTCGTCGGCGTCCCCGAGCGCGCGTCGCGCGATGTGCAGCGCCTGTCGCAGGTTGTTGGCGGCAGCGGTCGCATCGCGGTCCGGCCAGAGGATCTCCATGACCTGCTCGCGATGCAGGCATCGCCCCGGGGCGAGCGCGAGCAGCTTGACGAGGCCGCGGGCCTTGCGCAGGCGCCATGCCCGCTCGGCGAGCGGGCGAGCCGCGACGAGCACGCGAAACCCGCCGAGCAGTTCGATGCGCAGTCGGTCGTCGTCGGAGATCGAGATCCTCCCGAGCCCTGAAACCTAAGCGCACGGCGACGCTTCGGCAAGAGTCGTCGCGTGACGAGCGGGCCCCAGCCGGTCGACACAGGCGCCCGTCACCGCCCAGCCGAGCCGCGCGCGCCAGCGCGGGAACGCGACGCCGTCCGGCGCGAGAGCGAGCAGCGCGTCCCGGGTGGCGTCGCATCTCTCCTCCAGGACGCCCACCCGGCGGCGACGGTTTCGCGCTCGGCGGGAACCCCGCGCCCGCGCATGGCGTCTGCGCAGGTCAGAGGGTCGGTCGCCCGGCTTCCGACCCGTGTCCACGACCGAGCGAGACCGCTCGCCCGACCCAGGAGGCAGCATGAGCCAGATCGACACGACGACGGCGAACGCCGAGGCGACCGAGGAGTTCACGGGCACGGTGCTCGATGACGTGGCGGGGTTCATCATGACGCTGCTGTCGGCGATCGGGGAGCGCCACGGGCTGTTCCGGGCGCTCGCCGACGGACCGGCGAGCAGCGCCGAGCTGGCCGAGCGCACCGGCACCGACGAGCGCTACGTGCGCGAGTGGCTGCGGGCGATGGCCGCCGCCGAGTACGTCGTCCACGACCGCTCGAACGGCAGCTACACGCTGCCGGCAGCTCACGCCGGGGTGCTCGCCGACGAGAACAGCCCCTACTTCTTCGGCGGCCCGTTCCAGATGGTCTTCGGCTACCTGGGGATCGTCGAGCGCGTCGCGGCCGCGTTCCGGGAGGGCGGCGGCGCTCCCCAGTCGGCCTACGGCCCGGACCTGTGGGAGGGGATGGCGCGGTTCACGAACGGCTGGTTCGAGCATCTGCTGCTCGCCGACTGGCTCCCGGCGGTGCCCGGGGTCCGCCGCAAGCTCGAGCAGGGCGCGCGGCTCGCCGACGTCGGCTGCGGCGCGGGCACCGGCCTGATCCGGCTCGCCCGGGAGTTCCCCCACGCGCGGCTCACCGGCTACGACGTCTCCCCCGAGCAGCTCGAGCTGGCCCGCACGGGGATCGCACAGGCCGGGCTCGCCGACCGCGTCGAGCTCCGGCTCGCCGACGTCTCGCAGGGGCTGTCGGAGCGCTACGACGTCGTCACGACCTTCGACGTCGTCCACGACGCCGTCGATCCGCTCGGCCTGATGCGCGGCATCCGCGCTGCGCTGGAGGACGACGGCAGCTACCTCATGCTCGAGATCAAGTCGGCCGACGACCCGGCGGACAACGTCGGGGTGCTCCCCCAGTTCCTCTACGGGGCGAGCATCTTCTACTGCATGACCACCTCGCTCGCGCGCGGTGGCGCGGGCCTGGGCACGTGCGGCATGCCCGAGGCGAAGGTCCGCGAGCTCGGCGCGCAGGCCGGCTTCGACAGCGTGGCGGTCGCGCCGATCACCGAGAACCCGTTCAACGTGCTCTACGAGCTGCGTCCGTAGCGCCGGCTGACGAGACGGCAGGCCGCGGCGCAGTCGCGTTCGGACGGGTTCGGACCGTCGTCCGGGTGCGGCTGGAGGGCCGGCGGCGGCTCGAGCACGAGCACGGGCCGTGGTGGGCGCCGGCCGTTGTTAGCCTCGACCCATGAGCGTCGCCACCGGGCCGCTGTTCGCCTTCGACAACTCGTTCGTGCGCGAGCTGGAGGGACTGTACGAGCCGTGGCAGGCCGCGCCGGCGTCGGTGCCGCGAATGCTGCTCCTCAACGAGCCGCTGGCGATCGAGCTGGGCGTCGACCCGGCCGCGCTGAGCGCACCGGACG
Source organism: Solirubrobacteraceae bacterium (assembly GCA_030690545.1). GTDB lineage: Bacteria > Actinomycetota > Thermoleophilia > Solirubrobacterales > Solirubrobacteraceae > CADCVQ01. The sequence goes on along the minus strand of JAUYGN010000073.1, from coordinate 9,647 downwards.
GCGTCGCCGTGCTCGCCGGCAATCTCGCGCCCGACGGAGCGTCGCCGGTCGCGCAGGCGTACTCCGGCCACCAGTTCGGCGGGTTCTCCCCGCGCCTGGGCGACGGCCGGGCGCTGCTGCTCGGCGAGGTCCTCGACATGCACGGCCGTCGTCGCGACCTGCACCTGAAGGGCTCGGGCCGCACGCCGTTCGCCCGCGGCGGCGACGGCAGGGCGGCCGTCGGCCCGATGCTGCGCGAGTACGTGATCGGCGAGGCGATGCACGCGCTGGGCATCCCCACCACGCGCGCGCTGGCCGTCGTGGCGACCGGCGATCAGGTCGCGCGCGAGGCGATGCTGCCCGGCGCGGTGCTGACCCGCGTCGCCGCCAGCCACCTGCGGGTCGGCACGTTCCAGTACGCGGCCGCCCACGATGACCCGGCGCTCGTCCGGCGCCTGGCCGACCACGCCATCGCCCGCCACCACCCCGCGGCGGGCGAGGCCGACGACCCGTACCTGGCGCTGTTCGAGGCGGTCGTCGAGAAGCAGGCATCGCTGATCGCCCGTTGGATGCTCGTCGGGTTCGTCCACGGCGTGATGAACACCGACAACATGACGATCTCCGGCGAGACGATCGACTACGGGCCTTGCGCGTTCATGGACGCCTACGACCCCGCCACGGTGTTCAGCTCGATCGACCACGGCGGCCGCTATGCCTACGGCAACCAGCCGCCGGTCGCGCAGTGGAACCTCGCGCGGCTGGCCGAGGCGCTGCTGCCGCTGATCGACGCGCAGGAGACGGCGATCGAGGTGGCCACCGAGGTGCTGCGGTCGTTCCCCGAGCGCTACGACGCGCACCTGGGCCGCGGATTGCGGGCCAAGCTCGGCCTGACCGGCGACGTCGGTGAGGACGAGGCGCTGATCGACGACCTGCTGGGGCTCCTGCAGGCCCAGCAGATCGACTTCACCTCGCTGTTTCGCGCGCTGTCGGCGTCGCTGCGCGGGGACGCCGAGCGCGCTCGATCGCTGTTCTCCGAGCCCGAGGCCTTCGACGGGTGGTCCCAGCGCTGGCGAACCGCACTGTCCGCCCAAGCCTTCGACCCGCAGGCGATCGCCGACGCGATGGACCGCGTCAACCCGGTCTACATCGCCCGCAACCACCACGTCGAAGAGGCGCTGACGATGGCCAGCACCGGCGACCTGGACCCGCTGCGACGCCTGCTCGACGTGCTCGCCCGGCCATTCGACGAGCGTCCCGGCCTGGAGGCCTACGCGGCCCCGGCCCCGCCGAGCTTCGGCGAGTACCGGACGTTCTGCGGGACCTGACTCGGGCGCGATCCGGGCCGGGTCGTGCCTGCGGTCGTTCCGCCGCGGCCCGGCGACCACGGAACGCTCGGTCCGCACGCGGGTGGTGAGTCAGGGCGCTCGCCGCCTGGGTCGTGGTTCTCCCCGGTCTGACTGACGACGGGAACCTTCCGCGACCTCGCGGCGTCGGTGGAAGTGCAGGAGGTCGGCCCTCGACCCCCTCGGTCCACCGCACACGTGTCACAAGGAGGCCCCCGTTGCCCAGGCTCACGTCCACACTCGCACCGCGGCGGCTGCTGCCCGCGCTGCTCGGCGCCGCCGCGATCGCCGCCGCAGCGCCGAGCGCAGCGTCGGCCGGGGCCATCTTCCAGGACATTCCGCCCGGCTCGTTCAACACCGCCCTCGTCCCCGGCGGCACGACGTTCTTCGGAGACCCCAACGCGCGCAACGAGGTGTCGATGATCCTCGGCTATACCGACTCCGCCTGCCACGGTATCCCGCAGAACGTCTGCGCGCAGGTCGGGGACCTGGCCCGCCCGCCGCAGGCCGCCGCGCCGTGCGCGGCGCTCCCGCCCTCGTCGTTCGCCGTCTGCGCGCCCCCGGCGCGGCGGACCTACACGATCCTCCTCGGGGGCGGGCAGAACGAGAGCTTCGGCAGCCCGTCGGTGCGCAACAAGGCCACGGTGTTCGGCTTGCAGGGCGCCGGCCTGTGGAACGGCGGGCGCATCTGGGGCGGGCGCGGCAACGACGAGATCATCCTCCACGCCGCGGTCAGCACCCGCGTAGACGTCGTCGGCGGTGACAACCGCGTGATCGCCGACAGCAACATCGGGGCGCTGGGCACGAACGTGATCATCGGGCGCACCGGCGCCGACTTCATCAGCACGGTCGACGGCTCCCGTGACACGGTCCGCTGCGGCCCCGGGATCCGCACCCACGTCCGCATCGACCTCACCGATCAGGTCACCCAGCCGCAGAACTGCCGCATCATCGAGCGGGCGCCGGTCGGCCAGCACCCGGTGATCGGGATCGCCTCGCGCAACGTCCGGGTGCTCGGCAACCGCGCCACGATCCGCCTGCGCTGCCCCGGCAACGCCCCCAGGCAGTGCGCCGGAAGCCTGTCCCTACGCACCGGCGCGACCGGCACGCGGACGCTCGGCTCCGCCACCTATCGCGTCCGTCGCGGCGGCACGAGCGACGTGCGCGTCCAGCTCAACCGCCGCTACCGCGGCCGAGCGCAGGCGATCGCCACCGAGCTCGACCCCGATCGCCGTCCGAAGACGACCACCGTCCAGCTGCGTCTGCGCTGACCGGAGGACCCAGGCCGGCCGGCGATCCGTCGCTGGCACGGCCATGGGCACGGCCATCTGACGCATCGGCGACCCAACGCATTCACTCGAGTCGGCGCCGACGACACGTCGCGTCGGGCACGACCCAGATCAAGAACCGCGCCGTAACCGACGCCAACGGTCAGGGCGCAGGCGGTCTGCGTCAACGTCGGCTGATCGGCATCGGTCGCGGCACCGCCAGGCGGCAGTTGCGCAGGTCGGGGGCGGCTACTCCCTCCTCGCCATGTCCAATGTATACCTGATTCGAGGCGCTCATGAGACCGTGATTCGTGCCGCATAATCGCCCGCCGCAAGCCAGGAGGCCCACGGAAAGGAGCAGCGAATGCGGGCGATGTTCTCGACGTATCCGACGGGAGGGCGGCGATGACCGGGCATGCTGTGGTGATCGCCGGAGGAGGTCCGGCGGGGATGATGCTGGCGGCTGAGCTGGCGCTGGCGGGCGTCGACGTCGCGGTCGTCGAGCGGCGTCCCGATCACGTGCTCGCCGGATCACGGGCCGGCGGCTTCAACTCACGGACGATCGAGGTGCTCGATCAGCGTGGCGTCGCCGATCGGTTCCTCGCCGAGGGCCAGGTGCATCGAGCCATGCCGTTCGGCACGAACGTGCTGGACACGAGCGACTTCCCGACGCGCCATCCGTACTTCCTCGGGATCTGGCAGAACCAGATCGAGCGGATCATGGCCGCCTGGCTCGCCGAGCTGCCGGTGCGGATCCACTACGGACGCGAGGTCGCGGGGTTCGCGCAGGACGGCACCGGGGTCGACGTCGAGCTGTCCGACGGCGAGCCGCTGCGGGCGCGGTATCTCGTCGGGTGCGACGGGGGACGCAGCGTGATCCGCAAGGCGGCCGGCATCGAGTTCCCGGGGTGGGATCCGACGCGGAGCAACCTGATCGCCGAGGTCGAGCTGACCGAGGAGCCGCCGCACGGCGTCCGACACGACGCCACCGGCATCCACGCCCTCAGCCGGATGCAGGACGGCAGGACGTTCCGAGTCGTCACGACCGAGCAGCGGCTCGGGTCCGGTGGCGAGGCCACCCTGCGCGATCTGAGCGAGGCGCTGGTCGCCGTGTACGGCACCGACTTCGGGATCCACAGTCCGACGTGGATCTCCAGGTTCACCGATACGACGCGTCAGGCGGCGACCTACCGCGCGGGACGAGTCCTGCTCGCCGGCGACGCGGCGCACGTGCACTACCCCGCGGGCGGCCAGGGCCTCAGCCTCGGCGTGCAGGATGCCGTGAATCTCGGCTGGAAGCTCGCGCAGGTGGTCGATGGGACCTCCCCGGAGAGCCTCCTGGACACGTACCACGCCGAGCGTCATCCGGTCGCTGCCCGCGTCCTTCGGCACACGATGGCGCTGGGCGTGCTCCAGCGCCGCGACGACCGCATGCAGGCCCTCGTCGACATGGTGTCGGAGCTCGCGGGCATGGACGAGCCGCGCAAGCGGCTCGCCGGGATCCGCTGCGGGCTGGACGTCCACTACGACCTCGGCGAGGGGCATCCGCTGCTCGGACGCCGCATGCCCGACCTGGACCTCGTGACCGCCGACGGCCCGCTCCGAGTCTTTGAGCTGCTGCATGGTGCCAAGCCGGTGCTGCTGAACCTCGGCGAGCCCGGCGGCTTCGACGTCGCTCCATGGGCCGACCGCGTCCGGCTGATCGACGCGCGCTACGAGGGCGAGTGGGAGCTCCCGGTGCTCGGCGCGGTCAGCGCTCCCAGCGCCGTGCTGGTGCGCCCGGACGGCTACGTCGCCTGGGTCGGTGACGGAACCGACCTCGGCCTCGCCGACGCGCTGGCCACCTGGTTCGGACCGCCCACGGCGGCGTAGCGGGCCCGCTGCTGCCGTCCGACGGCCGTCGGCGAGCTCGACCACGTCCGGGTCGCGCGCATATCCTGCGTGCGTGTCCGGAGAATGGCTCGGCACCGACGTCCCGCTGCATGCCCGTCGCGAGCGCCCCAAGGGGATGGGCCTGCACATCTGCGCGGTCGTGCAGGGCGGATCCGGTTCCCCCAGCGAGTACGTCGAGGTCGTCAACGACGGCGCCGAGCCGGTGCCCGTGACGGGGCTCGACCTGACGGACTGCAGCGGGCAGCAGCACGAGCACGTGTACTCGTTTCCGGAGGGCGAGATGGTCGCCGGCCAGACCGCCTACGTCTACAGCGGGGACGGCACGAGCCAGCTCACGCCCGGCGGCGACCTGATCTTGTACGCCGGGCTGCCAGCTCCCGTCTGGAAGGACGAGTCGCATGTCGCCTACCTGCGTCATCCGGACGGCAGGATCATCGACACGATGCGGGCCGGGCGCCCGGCCCGCCACCCCGACGGTCACTGATGAGGGCTTCGAGATCACCCCGGATCCGCCGCCACCCCAGCGCCTCGAACGTCCGACTTGCAAGAGCTTCGGCGTGAGGGTGAGCGACGGGACTTGAACCCGCGACCGCCTGGACCACAACCAGGAGCTCTACCAGCTGAGCTACGCCCACCGCGCGGACTTGAATCTAGCACCGGCGGGGTCCTGCGATCATCCGTCCATGAGCTTCGAACTCGGCGACCCCGTGCCGGCCTTCACGCTGACCGACACCGAAGGTATGAGCCACGCCGCGCCCGCCGACCCCGCGCCGCAGGCGACGGTGATCGTGGTGACCTGCAACCACTGCCCGTACGTGGTCGCATGGAACCCGCGCCTGCGCGCCGTCGCCGAGGACTACGCGCCGCGCGACGTGCGCTTCCTGGCGATCGGCGCCAACGACGCCGCGCGCTACCCGGCCGACTCGCCTGCGGCGATGAAGCGCTTCGTCGACGACCAGCACTGGCCGATCCCCTACCTCCACGACGAGTCCCAAGCGGTCGCGACCGCGCTCGGCGCGCAGGTCACGCCGCACGTCTTCGTGCTCGACGGCGAGCAGCGCCTGCGCTACCGCGGCGCGCCCGACGCCGACCACGAGGACCCGTCGCAGGACGCGCGCTACCTGCGCGACGCGCTCGACGCCGTGCTCGCCGGCGACGAGCCCGCAATCGCCGACACGCGCCCACGCGGCTGCTCGGTCAAATGGAAGCCGGACCGCTAGCGCCGGCCCAGTCCGACAGCCTGCCGCCCGGCACAATCAGGGCGGCCTTCGAACTCGACCCCGTCGACGTCGACACGCTGCTGCGACGCGCCTCCGGTCCCGCCGACGATCCGACCGGCGGACGCTTCGTCGCAGAGCACGACGGCCGCGTGACCGTCGACTTCCCCGCCGTCAACTGGGGCCGCAGCGCGGCGCTGCTGCTGAGCGCGATCGTCGCCGGCGAGGCGATGGAGCTCGCCGTCTTCAGCCGCTGTCGCCTCGTCGACCTGCGGCTGCCCGACGGCCTGCTGCCGGGCCCGCGCTTCGGAGCCGCGGGCATCGCCCCGCGCGACCAGGGCGCGGCGGCGTCGCTGGGCGTGATCGTCAAGCCGCCGCTCGGGCTCGCTGCCGCCGACGTCGCCCGCGCCGTCGGGGCCGCGGTCGCCGGCGGCGCCGACCTCGTCAAGGACGACGAGATCCTCGGCGACCCGCCGTCGTGCCCGCTCTACGAACGCGTCGCCGCCGTCGCGACGGTCCTCGACGACGGCACGATCTACTGCCCCAACGTCACCGGTCCGTCGGCGACGCTGCTGGAGCGGGCGCGGCGCGTCGTCGAGCTCGGCGCCACAGGCGTCATGCTCGCGCCGTTCGCGCAGGGCCTCGACGCGCTGATCGCGCTGCGCGACGCCGATCTCGGCGTGCCGATCTACGCCCATCGCGCGGGCTCGGGGCCGCTGGCCAGAAGCGCGCGCTTCGGCGCCACGAGCGCGGTGCTCGCGCAGCTCGTGCGCCTGTGCGGCGCCGACTGGGTGGCGGCGGGCGGCTTCGGCGGCTCGCTGTTCGACGGCGACGACGAGGTGCGCGCGAGCATCGACGCGATCCGCGGCCCGTGCGGGCGAGCGCCGGCGGCGATCCCTGTCGTCGGCGGAGCGCTCACGCCGGACGGCGTCGCCGAGCAAGCGCGCCGGGCGGGCGGCGCGCCGTTGCTCGTGATGCTCGGCTCGGGCGCCTACGCGCACCCTGGCGGCCTCGAGGCCGGTGTCCGCGCGGCAGCCGCCGCCCTGCGCGCAGCCTGACGCGGCGACCCTCTCCACGCTGATCAGGGTTTAGCCAACCGGCCGGTCGCGGACCGCAAGGTTTCGCCACCCGGCCCAAGGTCAGCGCACCCGCGCGCGGCTAGCGTGGCGATCCAGTGCGCCTCTCGCCCGCCGACAAGGACAAGCTGCTGCTCGCGACGGCCGGCATGGTCGCTCGCGACCGGCTCGCGCGCGGCGTGAGGCTCAACCACCCCGAGACCGTCGCGCTGCTGTCGTGCTGGGTCATCGAGGGCGCGCGCGACGGGCGCTCGGTCGCCGAGCTGATGGACGCCGGGCGGCGCGTGCTGACGCGCGCGGACGTCATGGAGGGCGTGCCGGAGATGGTCGCCGAGGTCCAGGTCGAGGCGACGTTCCGCGACGGGCGCAAGCTCGTGACGCTGCACGAGCCGGTCGCATGACCGTCGCCGCGCGTCACGCGCCCCGTCGCGCCCGCGCGCGAGGCCGCCGATGATCCCCGGCGAGCTGCGCGCCGCGCCCGGCGACGTCGAGCTCAACGCCGGGCGCGCGACGATCGAGCTCGAGGTCCTCAACACCGGCGACCGGCCGATCCAGGTCGGCTCGCACTTCCACGTCGCCGACGTCAACGCGTCGCTGCAGCTCGACCGCAGCGCGGCGACGGGCTTCAGGTTCGACATCCCGGCCGGCACGTCGCTGCGCTTCGAGCCCGGCGCGTCGCGCGCGGTCGCGCTCGTCGCGCTCGCCGGCACGAAGACGGTGCCCGGCCTGCAGCTGGGCAAGCCATGAGCCGGATCGGCCGCGACCGCTACGGCGCGCTCTACGGGCCGACCGCGGGCGACGCGCTCCGGCTCGCCGACACCGACCTCTGGCTCGAGGTCGAGGAGGACCGCTGCATCGGCGGCGACGAGGCGGTCTTCGGCGGCGGCAAGACGATCCGCGAGTCGATGCTGCAGGGCTCCAGGACGTCCGCACAGGGCGCACCCGACCTCGTCGTCACGAACGTCGTCGTGCTCGACCACTGGGGCGTCGTGCGCTGCGACGTCGGCATCAAGGACGGGCGCATCGTCGCGCTCGGCAAGGCCGGCAACCCGGACATCGCCGACGGCGTGCACCCGGCGCTGGAGATCGGCCCGACGACGGACATCATCGCCGGCGAGGGGCGCATCCTGACGGCCGGCGGGATCGACGGCCACGTCCACTTCATCTGCCCGCAGATCGTCGACACCGCCGTCGCGGCCGGCGTCACGACGCTGATCGGCGGCGGCACCGGCCCCAGCGAGGGCACGCGCGCGACGACCTGCACCCCCTCCCCGCGCGCGCTCGGCGAGATGCTGCTCGCGCTCGACGAGCTGCCGGTCAACGTCGTGCTGCTCGGCAAGGGCAACACCGTCTCCGAGGAGGGACTGCGCGAGCAGCTGCGCGCCGGCGCCGGCGGGATGAAGCTGCACGAGGACTGGGGCACGACCCCTGCGGCGATCGACACCTGCCTGCGCGTCGCCGACGAGACCGGGGTCCAGGTCGCGATCCACACCGACACGCTCAACGAGGCCGGCTATCTGCAGTCGACGCTCGCCGCGATCGCCGGCCGCACGATTCACGCATACCACACCGAGGGCGCGGGCGGCGGCCATGCGCCGGACATCATCGAGCTCGCCGCACAGCCCAACGTGCTGCCGTCCTCGACGAACCCGACGCGCCCGCACACGGTCAACACGATCGACGAGCACCTCGACATGCTCATCGTCTGCCATCACCTCAACCCGCGCATCGCCGAGGACCTCGCGTTCGCGGAGAGCCGCATCCGCGCGACGACGATCGCCGCCGAGGACGTCCTGCACGACCTCGGCGCGATCTCGATGATCGGCTCCGACGCGCAGGCGATGGGCCGCGTCGGCGAGACGATCATCCGCACGTGGCAGACGGCGCACGCGATGAAGGCGCGCCTCGGCGGCGGCGCCCCCGCCGGCTCCGGCTCGGACAACGAGCGCCTGAAGCGCTACGTCGCGAAGTACACGATCTGCCCCGCGATCGCGCACGGGCTCGACGCGCACGTCGGCTCCGTCGAGGCCGGCAAGCTCGCCGACCTCGTCCTCTGGGATCCGGCGTTCTTCGCGATCCGCCCGCGCCTGGTCATCAAGGGCGGCGCGATCGCCTGGGCGCCGATGGGCGACCCGAACGCCTCGATCCCAACGCCGCAGCCCGTGCTGAGCGCACCGATGTTCGCCGGCCGCGGTCGGCTCGCGGCGCGCAGCTCGCTGACGTTCGTCGCGCCGCTCGCGGTCCAGGAGGGCACGGTCGCGCAGCTCGGACTGGAGTCCGAGATCGTCGCGATCGCCGACACGCGCTCGCTCGGCAAGACCGACATGCCGCAGAACGCCGCCTGCCCGGAGATCCGCGTCGAGCCCGACACGTTCAAGGTCTGGGTCGACGGCGAGGAGATCGAGCCGCGACCGGTCGACGAGCTGCCGCTCGCGCAGCGCTACGAGCTGTTCTAGATGGCGCTCGCGGTACCCCGGTCGCCGCGCGCCCTCGCTCCCCGCCTCCTGACGCGAGGCGGCGCGCGATGAGCGCCGTCGCCCTGCTGCTCGCCGACTCGCGCTTCCCGGCCGGCGGCTACGCGCACTCGCTCGGGCTCGAGCAGGCGGTCGGCGACGGGCTCGCGGTCGACGGCGTGCCGGCGTTCGTCGGCGCGCGCCTGCGGCTCGTCGCGCGCGCCGACGCTGGGCTGAGCGTCGCCGCGCGTCGCGTCGCGTCGGCCGACGCCGACACCGACGCGACGCTCGCGCAGCTCGACGGCGAGCACGCGGCGCGCTGCCCGAGCCCGGTCCTGCGCGAGGCCGCCCGCCGGCTGGGCTCCCATCTGCTGCGCTCGGCCGCGACCGCCTGGCCGTCGCCGGCGATCGACGCCTA
>JAUYGN010000072.1 GCA_030690545.1 Solirubrobacteraceae bacterium | reverse complement strand
GCGCGCTGCCGCGGCCTGCGCGGCGCGCACCTCGATCGCCTTCGGCGCCTGCTCGCGCACGGTCACGACGTCGGGCGCCCGCTCGGCCTCGGCACGAACGCGGTCGAGCAGCCGCTGCGCCACCACGAGCTCGTCGGCCAGCCGGTCCTGCACCAGCTTGAGCTCGCGGCGCTCGCCGCGCAGCGTCCCGATCGTCGCCTCGGCCCGCTCGAGCTTGGACGCCATCCGCTTGGCCGCCGTGCGCGCCTCGGCCGCGTCCATCCGCGCCTCCGCGAGCTTCTCGCGAGCGTCGCGGATCGTCACGTCGGCCTTCGTCTCGGCGTTGATCGCCCGGCGCTGGGCACGTGCGACCGCGGCGTCGAGGTTCCTCAACCTCTTCTGTTCGGAACCTCCTACTTGGTCGACGACGCGCTCACGCACGACCTTCGGCTTGACGGACTCCCGAACGGGCCGCCCGGCGCGCCGCGCGGCGTCGCGCTCGGCGACCGCACGCCGCGCGCGCTCGGCGGCACGCTCGAGCCGGCCCTCGAGCTGCGCGATGCGCCGCTCGGCCTCGCGCGCCTGCGCGAGCGCCGCGGCGATCATCGCGCGCGCCTCCGGGCTCATGACGGCCCGGTGCGCCTGCTCGGGATCGACGTCGGTGCGCCGCCTGGGCCCCGGCTTGGCCGGCTCGAACCCCGCCGCGTGGACCGCCTCGTTGAGCGATCCGCCGAACGGGCGCTTGGCCGAGTTCAGTGCCGGCCAGGACGACCCGTCGGCGCGTCCGGCGCGATAGCGCTCGATGCGCCACAGCTGCCCGGCCCACTTCGCCGAGGACGGGTTCCAGTCAGCCGCGCGGGGCGGCTCGCCGTATGTGGCCACCCATTCCTGGATGGCGATGATGATGGAGTCGCGGGTCCACACCGCTCCACGCCCGGTCCGGGCACGAAGCGCAGCTCCCGCGATCGTCGCGGGAGCCATCTGAGTGACCTCCCGCTAGACGCCGCTGGCTGCGTCGATGGTGCGCTGAGCGAGCTCCGGCCGCGGCCGGCACGACGCGGTGACGGCACCGGACGTGCCGTGGAGCAGCGTGAACGTGATAGTGGCCATGGAGATCATCGCGGGAGTCACCGTAAGGCACGCAGCGGCTGCGCGCAAGCCCGATTCTCGACGATCGGTCGCGCACCGCGCTCGTGGGTTCGAACCCACGAGCGCGGTTCGAATCCGGTTCGCTCCCCTGCCAGTCACGATGCACTCCATGGACGACGTCCCGATCGGCGATACGCTCGAGATCCTCCACCGGCCGACGCGGATGGGCGTCGCGATGGCCGGCGCCAGCACGTTCGATCCCCACGACGAGGACTCGTGAGCCGTGCACTGGATCGTCGACGGCATGAACGTCATCGGCAGCCGTCCCGACGGCTGGTGGCGCGACCGGCACGCCGCGATGGTGCGCCTCGTCGACCTGCTCGAGCGCTGGGCCGCCGCCGACGGTGACGACGTGACGGTCGTCTTCGAGCAGCCCCCGCGACCGGCGATCGTCTCGAGCGTGATCGAGGTCGCACATGCCAAGCGGGCGCGAGCGAACTCGGCCGACGACGAGATCGTGCGCCGGGTGCGCGCCGCGCCCGACCCGGCGTCGGTGCGCGTCGTCACCTCCGACGGGATGCTCAGCCTGCAGGTGCACGCCGCCGGCGCGAGCACCTACCCGTCGGCGGCGTTCCGCGCCCAGATCGATCCCTGACCGGCGGCGCGCACCGGCGATCCAAGACGCTGACGGGGGTCAGTCGAAGACGTCGATCCAGGTCAGCACTCGGCCGCCCCATCCGAGCGTGACGGGCACCGCGCGCGTGCGCCGCCGCGGGCTCGGGTGGCGCATCAGCGCGTCGCGGACGATCTCCGAGATCTCGCCGAGCTCGGCGCGAGCCGGGCGCTCCTCGACGCGCAGGACGATTCCCGTCGAGACGATGTGGACCGCCGTGTCGAACATCGACGCCGGGTCGGGCTCGAGCAGCTCGACGGCGTGCCCGTGGCCGCGCAGCCCGTCGCTCACGCTCGCGGCGAGCTGGGGATCGCCGCCCTTGCTGTTGTCGACGACGACCCGCATACGACAGGTCTCGCCCGCCGGCGCCGTCGTCAAACGCCCGCGCCCGGATTCTTCGTCACACCGACATGAGTTGCTGCATGCGGCCGCGATCGAACGTGTCCGTCGGACCGCCGGCGACGATCCGCCCGACGTCCATGACGGCGTACGTGTCGGCCAGCCGCATCGCGAAGTCGACGTACTGCTCGACGAGCAGGATCGACAGCCCGTCGCGCTTCAGGTCGGCGATCGCATCCTCGATCTCGAGGATGATCGACGGCTGGATGCCCTCCGTCGGTTCGTCGAGCAGCAGCAGCCGCGGGCACGTCACGAGCGCGCGGGCGATCGCCAGCTGCTGCGCCTCGCCGCCGCTGAGAAAGCCGGCCGGCCGGCCGAGGATCTTGCGCAGGCGCGGGAAGCGCTCGAGCACCTCCTCGATGACGTCGGGACCGGACTTCGCCGAAGCCTCCGCGACGACGCGCAGGTTCTCGAAGACGGTCAGGTACGGAAACGCCTCGCGACCCTGCGGGACGTAGGCGATGCCGGCCTTCGTGCGGTTGTACGGAGCGCGCTTGGTGATGTCCTCCGAGCCGAGCGAGATCGAGCCGGCCTTCGGCTGCTGCAGCCCGACGATCGTCTGCAGCAGCGTGCTCTTGCCGACCCCGTTGCGGCCCATCAGGCAGCACAGACCGCCCTCGGGCACATCCAGCGACACGCCGAAGATCACCTGCGTCGGACCGTAGGCGACCTCGAGGTCCTTGACGCTGAGGATCGGCGGCGCGTCGAGACGCACGTCGGGATCCGGACCGGCGCCGACCTGCGGTGGGTCCTCGACGGTCATGTCAGCGCCTCGGCGGCGCCGCGTGCGTCGCGCGGGCGCCCGAGGTAGACCTCGCGCACCGTCTCGTTGCTCTGGACCTCGGCCACGCTGCCCTCCGTCAGGATCTTGCCCTCGTGCATGACGGTCACCTTGTGCGCGAAGCGGCGCACGAAGTCCATGTCGTGCTCGACGACGAGCACCGTCGTGCCCTCGGCGGCGATCCTGGTGACGAGCTCGCCGGTGTGCAGGCGCTCCTTCTCGGTCATGCCGGCGACCGGCTCGTCGAGCAGCAGCAGGCGCGGGCGCTGCACGAGCACCATCGCGACCTCCAGCCACTGCTTCTGACCGTGCGACAGCGATCCGGCCGGGCTCTCGCTCTGGTCGGTCAGGTTCACCGACCCCAGCGTCTGCGCGACCTCGTCGGAGATCCCCTTGCGGCGGCGCAGCAGCGAGCGGAAGGGCAGCCGGAACGACGCCGCGATGTCGACGTTCTCCAGCACGGTGAGCTCGTCGAAGACCGACGGCTTCTGGAACGTGCGTCCGATGCCGGTGCGGACGATCGCGTACTCGGACTTGCCGAGAAGCTCCTCGCCGGCGAAGAGGATCGAGCCCGCCGTCGGGCGCACGAGGTTCGTGATCGAGTCGATCAGCGTCGTCTTGCCGGCTCCGTTGGGTCCGATCACGAAGCGCACCTCGTGCTCCTCGAGCGTCAGGTCGAGGCCGTCGATCGCGTGGAAGGCGTCGAAGGCGACGACGAGGTCGCGGATCTTCAGCAGCTCGGTCATACGGACTCCTCGGCCGCTGCCGGCGCTCGCGGTCGCCGGCGCGTCAAGCGCGAGATCGCCGGCGGCGGCTGCCTGCGCGCGGCGAGCGCGCGCAGGTTCTCGACGGCGCCGGCGATCCCCTTCGGCAGGAACAGGATCACGACGACGAACAGCAGCCCCTGCATGTAGAGCCAGGTCGAGGGGAACTGCTCGGAGATGTTCGTCTTCGCGGTGTTGACGATGACGGCGCCGGCAGCCGCCCAGGCGAGCGCGGTGCGGCCGCCGAGCGCGACCCAGATCACCATCTCGACCGACGGCACGATGCCCAGCATCGCCGGCGAGATGATCCCGACCACAGGGACGAACAGCGCTCCCGCGAGGCCGGCCAGGCCCGCCGCCACGACGTACGCGACGAGCTTGACGCGCGTCGGGTCGTAGCCGAGGAAGCGCACCCGATCCTCGTCGTCGCGCACCGCGAGCAGCAGCCGCCCGTAGCGCCCGAGCGCGAGCTCGCGCGTCGCGAGGAAGACGACCAGCAGCACGACCGCGACGACGAAGTAGAGGATCCGCTGATCCGACGGGCTCGTCACCGACAGCCCGAAGAAGGTCTGGAAGTTCGTCAGGCCGTTCGTCCCGCCGGTCAGCGCCTGGTTGCCGACGAGCACGATCACGAAGGCACCCGCGAGCGCCTGGCTGAGGATCGCGAAGTAGGCCCCGCGGATGCGCTGGCGGAAGATCGCGGCGCCGAGCAGCGCGGCGATCGCCATCGGCAGCAGGATCGCCATCGGGATCGCGAACCAGGCCGAGCTGAACGGCACCCAGAGCAGCGGCAGCGACTCGTGCTGGCCGCTGAAGGTGAGGATGTCCGGAAGCTGGCCGGGGCCGGCGTCGACGATCTTCATGTGCATGCCCATGCAGTAGCCGCCGAGGCCGAAGAAGAGCCCCTGGCCGAGCACGAGCATGCCGCCCTGGCCCCAGGCCAGGCCGATGCCGATCGCGAGGATCGCGAAGCACAGGAACTTCGCCAGCAGCGAGAGGCGGAAGTCCGACAGGACCATCGGCGCGATCAGCAGCAGCGCGACCGCCATCAACGCGAAGCGCACGACGAACGCCGACGGCTTGGGCGCGCTCGACGGCAGCAGCTTGGCGACGGCGTTCACGACGCGAGCCCCCGGCGCTGCTGGACGACCATGCCCTGCGGGCGCCACTGCAAGAACAGCACGATCAGCAGGAAGACCCCGGCCTTGGCGATGCTCGCGGACGTGTTGTACTCGATGAACGAGTTCGCCATCCCGAGCGCGAGCGCGGCGAGGATCGCGCCGCGCAGCTGACCGAGCCCGCCGACGATGACGACGAGGAAGGCGTCGATCAGATACGCCAGTCCGAGCGTCGGACCGACCGGGCCGAGCAGCGTGATGCCGACGCCGGCGACGCCCGCCAGCCCCGATCCGATGAAGAACGTCGTGCGGTCCACGACTCGCGTGCGCACCCCGCTGACCGACGCCAGCGGGCGGTTCTGCATGACCGCGCGCATCCGCCGGCCGGCCGGCGTGCGCTGCATGTAGAGCGCGATCGCGACGACGACGAACAGGACCACCCCGATGATGAACATGCGCGAGTACGACAGCGACACGCCGGCGACCGTGAGGCCGCCGTCGAGAAAGCTCGGGGCGCTGACGTTGACGTTCTGCGCGCCGAAGAGGTCGCGTGCGAGCTGCTGGAGCATCAGGCCCACGCCCCACGTCACCAGCAGCGTGTCCAGTGGCCGGCCGTACAGTCGCCGGATCACGAGGAACTCGAGGATCAGGCCCAGCGTCCCCGCGATCAGGAACGCCGCCGGCAGCGCGAGACCGAACGACAAGGTGAGAAAGCCGGTCCCGAGCGCCGTCTGCAGCACGTAGGTGGTGTAGGCGCCGGCCATGATGAACTCGCCGTGCGCCATGTTGATCACGTTCATCTGACCGAACGTGAAGGTCAATCCGAGCGCTACGAGCAGCAGGATCGACGCGATGCTCAGCCCCACGAAGAGCTGGTTGAGAATGACTTCCATCGCGTCGTCCTGCTGCTCGCTCGCGCGGGCTTAGAGGCCCGTGGCCCAGTCGTAGGTCTTCAGGAACGGATCAGGCTTGATCGGCTCGTCGGACCCCGACACCTCCTTGATCAGGCCGTCGGGCTGCAACTGCCCGATACGCGCCGTCTTGTAGATGTGCTGGTTCTCACCGTCGATCGTGACCTTGCCCTCAGGCGCATCGAACTCGAGGCCCTTGGACGCCTCCTTGACCTTCTCGACATCCGTCGTGCCGGCCTTCTCGACCGCCAGCGCCCACAGGTGAACGCTCACGTAGCCGGCCTCGATCGGGTCACCGGTGACGCGATCCTGACCGTACTTCTCCTTGTAGGCCTTGACGAACGCCTCGTTCTTGGAGCCCTCGGTGGTCTGGTAGTAGTTCCACGCGACGTACTGGCCGACGATGTTCTCGATCCCGACGCCCTTGACCTCGTCCTCCGAGGTCGAGACGGAGATGACGGGCAGCGTCTCGGAGTCCAGGCCGGCGTCCTTGAACTGCTTCCAGAACGCGACGTTGGAGTCGCCGTTGATCGTCTGGAAGACGGCGTCGGGCTTGGCCTGCTTGATCTTGTTGATCGTCGTCGCGTACTCGGTGTTGCCCAGCGGCGCGTACTCCTCGCCGACGATCTCCACGTCGTTGACCTTCGCCCACGCCTTGATCACCTTGTTGGCCGTGCGTGGGAAGACATAGTCCGAGCCGACGAGGAACAGCGTCTTGGCCTCCAGCTCCTCCTTGAGGAACTCGAGCCCGGGGATGATCTGCTGGTTGGTCGTCGCACCGGTGTAGAAGATGTACGGTGACGACTCCAGGCCCTCGTACTGGACCGGGTAGTACAACAGCGCCTTGTTGCGCTCGAAGACGGGCAGCATCGCCTTGCGGCTCGCCGACGTCCAGCCGCCGAACGTCGCTGCGACCTTGTCCGTCGAGATCAGCTTCTGCGCCTTCTCGGCGAACGTCGGCCAGTCCGAGGCGCCGTCTTCGACGACGGGCTCCAGCTGCTTGCCGAGCACGCCGCCGGCGGCGTTGATCTCGTCGATCGCGAGCAGCGCCGAGTCTCGCACCGACACCTCGCTGATCGCCATCGTCCCGCTGAGCGAGTGCAGGATGCCGACCGGGATCGTGTCGCCGGATGCGCTCGTTGCGGACGAGCTGGACTCGTCGGAGTCACTGCCGCAGCCGACTGCGACAACAGCCAGCGCGGCGAGCGCAAGGGCAAGCGCGCGCCGTCCAGCTCTACGTTGCCCACGAATGGGACGATTCATGAAACCCCCTCAGGTGTAAGCGTCTCGCCCGCGGTCCGGGCAAGTGACGGGGGCAAACCTAAGGGCACTCCCGGGGCCCGAATATGGCCCGCGCGGCGAAGATGGCGGTGCCGCGTTCGACCTTGTGAAACGTGTGGAGGCCGCGACGCGCCCCGCTCGACGTGGCCTCGCCAGGCCTCCGCCAAGCGCTTCCGGAAGCTAGACCGGCGTCGTGACCTGAGGGCGTACCGGGCTCAAGCGCCGTGGCACTTCTTGAACTTCTTGCCCGAGCCACACCAGCAGGGGTCGTTGCGACCGATCGTCTCCTCCTCGGTCAGCACGCGCTGCTCGACGGGCGCCGGCAGCTCCTCCTGCTCGTAGAGCTCGTCGACCGCCGCGCCGCCGCCCGCGGCCGCCATCGCCAGTGCGCTGGGCTGGGCGGCTGAGCCACCGGAGTAGGACACCCGTCCCGGACGCGTCGCCGAGCTGCTCGTCTCGTAGCGCTCGGCGTCCTCGCCGCCCTCCTCCTCGAACTCGAGGTTGAACACCATCCTGGTGAAGTCCGCCCAGATCGTGTCCATCAGGTCGCCGAACAGCGTGAAGGCCTCGTTCTTGTAGGCGACGATCGGCTCGATCTGCGCGAAGCCGCGCAGGTGGATGCCCTCGCGCAGATAGTCCATGTCGTACAGATGCTCGCGCCACCGCGTGTCGATGAACTGCAGCAGCAGGAAGCGCTCGACGGCGCGCATGATCTCGTCGCCGAGCTCCGCCTCACGCTCGTCGTAGAGCGCGATCGCCTCGCCGCCGACCTTGCTGATCAGCTCCTCGCGGTCGGTCTGCTCGGGCGTCAGATCCTCGTCGTCGAGCAGGTTGACCGGGAACATGTCGTCCAGCGCGGTGAACAGGCCGTTGAGATTCCAGTCCTCGATGAAGTCGCCGGGCGTGAACTCGCCGACGGTCCGCTCGATGACGTTGCCGATCTCCTGGCGGACCTGGTCGCCCATGTCCTTGCCCTCGAGGATCTCGTTGCGAAACTTGTAGACGACGCGGCGCTGCTCGTTCATGACGTCGTCGTACTCGAGCACGCGCTTGCGCTGCAGGAAGTTCTGCTCCTCGACCTTCTTCTGCGCCTTCTCGATCTGCTTGGAGAGCATGCCGGCCTCGATCGGCTCCTCGCGGCCCTCCTCGTCGAGCGTTCCGAGCTTGTCGAGGATGCGGTAGATCCGGTCGCCGGCGAACAGGCGCACGAGATCGTCCTCGGCCGACAGGAAGAAGCGCGACTCGCCCGGGTCGCCCTGGCGGCCGGAGCGGCCGCGCAGCTGGTTGTCGATCCGGCGCGACTCGTGGCGCTCGGTGCCGACGATGTACATGCCGCCTGCGTCGAGCACCTTCTGGCGGTCGGCCTCGATGCGCCGCTCGATGCTGGGCAGCACGTCCTGGTAGCGCTCGTCGTAGTCCGCGTCGCCGGGCTTCAGGCCGAGCTTCGCGAGCTCGCGCTGGGTCAGGTGCTCGGCGTTGCCGCCGAGCTTGATGTCGACGCCGCGGCCGGCCATGTTCGTCGCGATCGTGACCGCCCCGGGCTGGCCGGCCTCGGCGACGATCTCGCCCTCGAGCGCGGCGTACTCGGGCTTGGCGTTGAGGACCACGTGCTTGATGCCGTGCTTGTCGAGCATGCCCGACAGCAGCTCGGAGACCTCGACGGAGACCGTCCCGACGAGCACCGGCTGGCCGCTCTCGTGGCGGGCGATGATCTCGCGGCTGACGGCGTCCCACTTGCCCGCGCGCGTCTTGTAGACCTGATCGTTCTGGTCCTTGCGGATCATCACCTGGTTCGTCGGGATCTCGACGACCGGGAGCTTGTAGATCTTCATGAACTCGGTCGCCTCGGTGAGGGCCGTGCCGGTCATGCCCGCGAGCTTGTCGTACTGGCGGAAGTAGTTCTGCAGCGTGATCGTCGCGAGGGTCTGGTTCTCCTCCTGGACGTGGACGCCCTCCTTGGCCTCGATCGCCTGGTGCAGGCCCTCCGACCAGCGACGGCCCTCGAGGATGCGGCCCGTGAACTCGTCGATGATCATGACCTGGCCGTCGACGACGGCGTAGTCGACGTCGCGCTTGTAGAGCGACTCGGCCTTCAGCGACTGCTGCAGGTGGTTGACGAGTGGTCCGTTCTCGGCGCGGTAGAGGTGCTCGAGGCCGAGGAACTTCTCGGCCTTGGCGACGCCAAGCTCGGTCACCGAGACGGTCTTGTGCTTCTCCTCGAACTCGAAGTCGAAGTCGGCGACGAAGTCCTTCTTCAGGCGCGGGTCCATGCCGTCGGGCTTCTTGCCGGGCACCATCTTCTTGGCGAGCTGGGCGAACTTCCCGTAGAGATCGCCGGCCGCCTCGGGCGAGCCGGAGATGATCAGCGGCGTGCGTGCCTCGTCGATCAGGATGTTGTCGACCTCGTCGACGATCGCGAACGGATGGCCGCGCTGGACCTTCTCCTCGAGCGATGCCGCCATGTTGTCGCGCAGGTAGTCGAAGCCGAACTCGGAGTTCGTGCCGTACGTGACGTCGGCGCCGTAGGAGCCGTGCTTGTCGGCGACGGCCTGCATGTTCTGCAGGATCCCGACGTTCAGCCCGAGCGCGCTGTAGATCGGGCTCATCCACTCGGCGTCGCGGCGGGCGAGGTAGTCGTTGACCGTGACGACGTGCACGCCCGTGCCCGGCAGCGCGTTGAGCACGACGGCGAGCGTCGCCGTCAGCGTCTTGCCCTCGCCGGTCTTCATCTCGGCGATCGAGCCGTTGTGCAGGACCATGCCGCCGATCAGCTGCACGTCGAAATGGCGCATGCCCATCTCGCGCTTGCCGATCTCGCGCACGAGCGCGAACGTCTCCGGCAGGAGGTCGTCGAGGTCCGCGCCGGCATGCGCCTGCTCTTTGAGGGAGTCCATCCGTGCGCGCAGCTCGTCCATCGACTCGAGCTCGAGCTCGGGCTCGAAATCGTTGATGCGAGCGACGCGCTTCTCGAACTGTCTGAACTGCTTGGATTCGCCCATCCGGAGGGCACGATCGAGGAGCGCCATAGGGCGTCAGGATACCGACGCGGCGGGGATCGCCCGCCGCGTCGGGACGAGTGTGCTCAGTGCGACGCCTGCGGCTGCGCCCCGCGCCCCCCGCGCGCCTCGCGGCGCCGACGGCGCTTCTCGCGATGGCGCTTGACCTGCGGCGCCAGCTCGTCGGCGCAGAGGCGAATCGCGTGCTTCATCTCGCGCGAGCTGCCCTTGGCGTGCAGCGTGACGCCCTTCAGGTACAGGGTCACCCCGGCGACCTGGGACTCCGCGATCGCCGGGTTGCGCTCCTCGTGCAGCTCGACCTCCATGCGGGCCAGGTCGGAAACCTGCGCTGCGACCTTGCGGAACTTGCGCTCCACGAGCTCGCGCAGCTCGTCGTTGACTGGGACGTTGCGGCCCTTGACCTCGATCTGCATCTCGAGACCTCTCTGTCGTCGAACGGACGTGCGAGCACTGCATGGTACGCCTGCCGGGAGTCGGCTTCAACGGGAACGATCGTCCAGCGCGCGAGCCCAGGTGATCGCGCTGACCGTGCTGCTGCCGGCGTCGCGCAGGACGCCGGCGCAGGCCTGCAGCGTGGCGCCCGTCGTGTGGACGTCGTCGACGAGGACGACGCGGTCGGGGACCGCGGCACCGGTGCGCGCACGAAACGCGAGGCTGGACGGGTCGCGGCGCGTCTCGCGCGAGGCGCCGAGCTGGCGCGACCGGGCGCTCCCGCGGCGCAGCGGTCGCGCGATCGGCAGCCCGG
>JAUYGN010000050.1 GCA_030690545.1 Solirubrobacteraceae bacterium | reverse complement strand
CGGGCAGCGGCGTGCTCGCCGTGATCGACGCGCGCCGCGGGGAGGCCTTCGCGGCCGGCTGGCGCGACCACCGGCCGGTGCTCGAGCAGGCGGCGCTGGCGCCGCAGCGGCTCGCGCAGGCCGTCGCCGACGAGGGCGGATCGTGGCTGGCGGTCGGCGACGGCGCGATACGATTTCGTTCCGACCTGGAAGGTGCCGGTTGCAGTGTCCCCCCCGACGGATCCGCGCAGCATCGCGTCAGCGCCCTGGCGATCTGCCGGCTCGCCGCGCTCGCAGCGCAAGGCGGCGCGGCGCGCGATCTCGTCGTCCCCGACTACCTGCGCGTGCCCGACGCGGTGATCGCGCGCACGCGAGCCGAACCACCGACGTGACCGACGGACCGCTCGACATCCGCCGCCTGACCTACGCGGACCTGCCGCAGCTGATCGTGATCGAGCGGCGCGCGTTCCCGACGCCATGGTCGCTGGCGATGTTCGTCCTCGAGCTGTCCAAGCCGGCCAGCGTGTGCCTGGCGGCGCTGCGCGCGGACGAGATGATCGGCTTTCTCATCTGCTCACGCTATGACCGGGTGTGGCACGTCATGAACGTCGCCGTCGACCCAGATCGGCGCCGCCAGGGAATCGCCAGCGCGATGCTCGGCGAGCTGCTGCGGCGGATCGACGCGCCCGACGCGCGCTTCACGCTGGAGGTGCGCGAGTCCAATACCGGCGCGATCGAGCTCTACGAGCGCTTCGGATTTCGTGCCGCCGGCCGCCGGCGGCGCTACTACCAGGACAACGGCGAGGACGCCGTGATCATGTGGCGCACGCCGTCGACGCTCGCGGGACGCCTCGACGACGTGCCCAACGCCTCGCCGGCATGAGCCTGATCCTGGCGCTCGAGACGAGCTGCGACGACACCTGCGCCGCGGTCGTCGGCGGCGACGGCGAGCTGCGCTCGAACGTCATCTCCTCGCAGGGCGTCCACGACGCCTACGGCGGGGTCGTGCCGGAGATCGCCTCGCGCCACCATCTCGAGCTCGTCAACGCGGTCGTCGACGACGCTCTGCGACGCGCCGATGCGACGCTTGACGAGATCGGACTCGTCGCCGTCACGCAGGGGCCGGGGCTCGTCGGCGCGCTGCTCGTCGGCGTCGCGACGGCGAAGGGGCTGGCCGCCGCGCGGGGCCTGCCGCTGGCGGCCGTCGACCACCTCCAGGGCCACGTCGCCGCGAGCTTCCTGCGCGGAGTCGGATCGCACCCGCCCGCGGAGCCGATCATGGAGCCGCCGTTCGTCTGCCTGATCGCCAGCGGCGGCCACACGCTGCTCGCCCACGTCGAGCGTCACGACGGCTTCGACGTGCTCGGCCGCACGCTCGACGACGCCGCCGGCGAGGCGTTCGACAAGGGCGCGCGCCTGCTCGGGCTGCCGTTTCCCGGCGGGCCGGCGCTCGAGCGCCTGGCGCGCGACGGCGACCCGGCCGCGTTCGCGTTCCCGGTCGCGCGCGGCCTCGCCGGGCTGGACCTCTCGTTCGCGGGCGTCAAGACGTCGCTGCTGTACCGCGTGCGCGAGCTCGGCGAGGACGCGACCCGCGCACGGGCGGCCGATCTCGCGGCCAGCTACCAGCGGGCGATCGTGGAGGCGCTCGCCGCGCGCTGCGAGCAGGCGCTCGAGCAGACCGGGCTCGCGCGCCTGGCGATCGGCGGCGGCGTCGCAGCCAACGGCCCGCTGCGCGAGCGGCTGGGCGCGCTCGGCGTCACCGTCGGCATCCCGCCGCGCGAGCTGTGCACCGACAACGCCGCGATGATCGCATCCGCGGCACGCTACGTGCCGGCGCAGCCGTTTCCCGATTACCTCGCGCTCGACGCGTACGCCTCCGGCGAGCGCGCGCTCGCGTAAGGACGCTGAGAACCCCGATGGCCGATCAGGCCGGCATCGACGTCGTCCTCTACGGCAAGCCTGGGTGCCATCTCTGCGATGACGCTCGAGCTGTGCTCGAGCGCGTCGGCGCGCCGTTTCGCGAGATCGACATCACGACCGACGACGATCTGCACGCCGCCTACCTGGAACGCATCCCGGTCGTGACGGTCGATCGGGCCGAGCGCTTCGAATACTTCGTGGATGAAGCCGTGTTGCGCCGCCTTCTGGGTAAAGTGGATCGTCGATGACGACCGGCGAGCGCGTTCCCACGGCGGTTGACTCAGTACCGCGTGATGGCGTGATCGCGCCCGGCGAGCGCCTCTCGCTCGGCGTCGCGGCGCGTCTGTCGCGCTACCTGCAGGTGCTCACGCAGGCCAAGAAGATGGGCAAGGAGACGATCTCCTCGCGTGAGCTGAGCGACTACACGCACGTCAACCCGACGCAGATCCGGCGCGACTTCTCCGGCTTCGGCAAGTTCGGCAAGCGCGGCGTCGGCTACAACGTCGACGCGCTCGTGTCGCAGATCCGCAAGATCCTGCGCACCTCCGGCCAGCACAACATCGCGCTCTTCGGCGCCGGCCACCTCGGCCAGGCGATCGCCTCGTCGGACATCTTCATCGACCACGGCTTTCGCGTCGTCGCGATCTTCGACACCGACAAGCGCAAGGTGGGACAGAAGGTCGGCCCGACGACGGTGCGCCACTCGTCGGAGCTGTCGGCGATGGTCGAGGACGAGGACATCGTCGTCGGCGTGCTCGCGGTCCCGACCGTCGCCGCCCAGGCGATCGCCGACGATCTCGTGCAGGCAGGCGTGAAGATCATCTTCAACTACTCCGAGGCGCTGTTGCAGGTGCCCCCGGAGGTCACCGTTCACACGTCGTCGCCGGCGGTCGACCTGCTCTACGCGCTGTACTTCTACCTGACCTAGAAGCACCGCCTCCCGCGGCCTCTGGCGCAAGATACCTTCATGCCGATCGACCTCGACAACACGGAGGAGATGTTCGCCGCGTCCACGGACCTGACCGTGGGCCTGGAGGAGGAGTTCGCGGTCCTCGATCCGCAGACGCTCGATCTCGTCGCGCGCTTCGAGGAGCTGCGCGATGCGGCCGGGCAGCTCGATCCCGTCCTCTTCGAGGCGATCACCGGCGAGCTGATCTCCTCGGAGATCGAGATCGTCTCCGGTCGCGGCGAGGACCTGCACGACGCGATCGCCCACCAGCGCGACCGCCGCCGCCGCCTGTTCACGCTCGCGAACAACCGTGCGATCGCACTCGGCTCGACCGGCGCGCACCCGTGGGCGGACTATCGCGAGCAGCGCAACATCGACACCGAGCACTACCGCCGCGTCGTCGACGGGCTCGGCTACGTCGCGCGCCGCAACAACACGTTCTCGCTGCACGTCCACGTCGGGGTGCGCGGCGCCGATCGCGCCGTGCTCGTCTGCGACCGCCTGCGTCCCATCCTGCCGCTGCTGCTCGCCATCAGCGCGAGCTCGCCCTTCCTCGAGGGCCAGGACACGCTGCTGCACTCCGCGCGCAGCCAGATCTTCACGAAGTCCTTTCCCCGCTGCGGCGTTCCCGACGCCTTCGGCAGCTGGCGCGCGTTTCGCGACTACCTCGAGCTGCTGATCGCGACGGGCTCGATCGTCGAGTACACGCAGGTCTGGTGGTCGGTGCGCCCGCACGCCTCGTTCGGGACCGTCGAGATCCGCGTCTGCGATGCGCAGGTGACGGCCGCCGAGTCCGAGGGACTCGCGGCGCTCGTCGTGGCCTGCGTCGGCCAGGCGCTGCGCGACATCGACGAGGGCGTGCCGTTCGAGGATCCGCCGCACCGGCTCGTCGAGGAGAACATGTGGCGCGCGATCCGCTACGGGATGGACGGCGCCATGATCGACCTGCAGCGCGGCACAGAGCTGCCCGCGCGCGCCGCGATCGAGGAACTGTGGAGCTGGACGGCGCCCGCCCGTGCGGAGGCCCGCATCGACGTCGCGCTCGACGGACCGACCGGCGCGCAGCGCCAGCGGTCGGCGCTGCTGGACGGCGCCGACCTGCGCGAGGTCTACGCTGACACCGTGCGCGAGACGATGACGACCTACGCTCAGGAGGTTCCCGCATGACGGCTGACTCGGACCCCCATCCGCCCACTCCCGCGCCCGAGCCCGGCGCCGAAGGCGATCTCGGCGACCTCAGCGAGGAGGAGCTGCGCGCCGCCTACGAGGCGGAGATCGCGCGCGTACGCGTCGAGGACGTGCTCGTCCAGACGGTCGTCTCGCTGCTCAACCTCGCGGCCCGCAAGGCTGGCCTGACCGGTGGCGAGGAAGAACCCGACTTCGAGCAGGTGCGCCAGGCGATCGACGGCACGCGGGCGCTGCTGCCGCTCGTCGAGCCGGGGCTCGGGCCCGACGCCAAGCAGATCCGCGACGCGCTCTCGCAGCTGCAGCTGGCCTACGCGCGCTCGGGCGCCACGCCGCCGCCGGGCGCTGCCGCACCGGACGAGCCGCCGCCCCCGGCGAGCGGCCCGCGCTCGGGCAGCGGGCTCTGGGTCCCCGGTCAGTAGGCGCGCCGACCGCCCGGCCGGTTAGTATCCGCGCGCGTTTGTCGCGAGCCGGGGGCCGACGACGCCCATCCCGCGGGGGTGAGTCCCTGGCACCAAAGATTTACGGAGGCCGTTTCCCTTGAGTGATTTCCTGTTGGACCACGGGGTCGTCGTCGCGCTGCTGTGCGCCGGCCTCGCAGTGCTCTATGGCGCGCTGACGACACGCTCGTTGCTCGCGCTTTCACCGGGCAACGAGCGGATGGTGGCGATCTCGGCGGCCGTGCAGGAGGGTGCATCGGCATACCTGCGCCGCCAGTACACGACGATCGGCATCGTCGGCGCCGTCCTGTTCGCCGTCCTGATCCCGCTGCAGAGCATCGAGGTGGCGGTCGGGTTCGCGCTCGGCGGCATCCTGTCCGCCGCCGCCGGCTTCGTCGGCATGAACGTCTCGGTACGCGCGAACTGCCGCGTCGCGGAGGCCGCCCGCGGCGGCATCCCGCCGGCGCTGAACGCCGCCTTCCGCGGCGGCGCGATCACCGGAATGCTCGTCGTCGGCATGGCCCTGATCGGCGTCGCCGGCTACTACGGGCTGCTGACGGCCGTCTTCGACAGCACGCAGAAGGAAGCGATCGACGCACTCATCGGCCTTGGCTTCGGCGGCTCGCTGATCTCCGTCTTCGCCCGTCTCGGCGGCGGCATCTTCACGAAGGGCGCCGACGTCGGCGCCGACCTCGTCGGCAAGGTCGAGGCCGGCATCCCCGAGGACGACCCGCGCAACCCGGCCGTGATCGCCGACAACGTCGGCGACAACGTCGGCGACTGCGCCGGCATGGCCGCCGACCTCTTCGAGACGTACGCCGTCACCGCCGTCGCGGTGATGCTGCTCGGCGTGCTGACGTTCGCCGGCGACAACGCGACGCAGGTCGCCCTCTATCCGCTCATGCTCGGCGCCGTGGCGATCCTCGCCTCGATCATCGGCACCTTCGCGGTCAAGTCGGCCGCCGGCAACGTCGAGCGCGCGCTCTACCAGGGCCTGCTCCTGTCGGGCGTGATCGCGGCAGCCGCCTTCTACCCGATCACGAAGTGGATGATGGGCAACCTCGAGACGGCGACCGCCGACCCGAGCGTGTTCGCCCCGTCGACCGGCGACCTGTACCTCTGCTCGCTGATCGGCCTCGCCGTCACGGCGCTGCTGTTCCTGATCACCGACTACTACACGTCGACGCGCTTCGGCCCCGTCAAGAAGACGGCCGACGCCTCGCAGACCGGCCACGCGACGAACATCATCTCCGGCCTCTCGCAGGGCATGCAGGCGACGGCGCTGCCGGCGGTCGTGCTCGCGCTCGGCATCTACGGCGCCAACGAGCTCGGCGGCATCTACGGCATCGGCGTCGCCGTCATGGCGCAGCTCGGCCTCTGCGGCCTGATCGTCGCGCTCGACGCGTTCGGGCCGATCACCGACAACGCCGGCGGGATCGCCGAGATGGCCGAGATGCCCGAGGAGGTCCGCGCGGTCACCGACCCGCTCGACGCCGTCGGCAACACGACCAAGGCCGTCACGAAGGGCTACGCGATCGGCTCGGCGGTGCTCGCCGCGCTCGTGCTGTTCGCCGCGTTCAAGATCGAGCTCGAGGAGGAGCTCGTCGCCAACGGCAAGGAGCCGGTCGAGTTCCTGATCGACACGCCGCTCGTGCTGATCGGCCTGCTCGTCGGCGGCCTGATGGTCTACCTGTTCGCGGCGCTCTCGATGGAGGCCGTCGGCCGCGCCGGCGGCGCCGTCGTCGAGGAGGTGCGCCGCCAGTTCAAGGAGAAGCCGGGCATCATGGACGGCTCCGAGAAGCCCGACTACGCCGCCTGCGTCGACATCGTCACGAAGACCGCGCAGCGCGAGATGGTGATCCCGTCGATGATCCCGATCGTCTTCACGCTGATCGTCGGCCTGCTCAGCGTCGAGGCGCTCGGCGGCCTGCTGATCGGCGTGATCGTCGTCGGCCTCTTCATGGCCGTCTCGATGACCGCCGGCGGCGGCGCGTGGGACAACGCGAAGAAGCTCATCGAGGAGGGCGCCTTCGGCGGCAAGGGCACCCTTGCTCACGAGGCGTCGATCACCGGCGACACGGTCGGCGACCCCTACAAGGACACCTCCGGCCCCGCGATCAACCCGATGATCAAGGTCGCGAACATCGTCGCGATCCTCATCATCCCCCTGGTCGCGTAGCCATCTGAGCGGTCCTCGCGGCGCCTGAGCGCACCGACGAGCAGAGCCCGTGCTGTCGCACTGTGCCCTGCTCGCCGGCACGCTCAGGCATCCGCGATGCCGCGCTCAGCCGACCACGCGACGGCGTTTGCTGGGGCTCCTGCTTGCTTGATCCGGATTGCGGCTGTGCACGGGCGCTCGGGCTCCCGCTCGCTCACCCCAAAGGCGCCGGGCTGGCGCCGCGCCAGCCGATGGCCCCGCCCAGTCGGCGCTGCCGGCGTCATCCTCCACGGTGGCCGGGTCGGCGGGGGAGGGGTCGGGCAGGAAATCCCGGAACGGCCTGAACGGCCCCTCCCCCGACGACCCCGACCACAAGCGCACGAGCGCACGACTACAGTCAGCGTCCGTGGGCTTCCTCGAGGATCATCTCGGCGGTGGGCTGTGGCGCGCCGATCCGCCGTTCTCGTCGGTGACGTTCAAGGTGCGCCATCTCGGCGCGCGTGACTACCGCGCCGGCTTCCGGGAGATCGACGCGACGCTCGACGCGGCGGCTGGGACGCTCGAGGCGTCCGTGCCGGTGGCGTCGCTGGATCTGAACAACCCGGTCATCCGCGAGCGGATGCTGTCGCCGGAGTTCCTCGACGCCGAGCGCTTCCCGACCGTGCGCTGGGTCGTCTCGCAGCTCACGGGCGGTGACGACCGGGCGATCTCGGCGACCGGCGAGCTGACGATCCACGGTCAGACGCGGACGGTCACCGCGAGCGGCAGGGTCGGCCTGCCCGGAGCGGGCCCGCTGAGCCCAGAGAACCGGGTCGGCGTCGAGCTGACGTCGACGGTCGACCGCCGCGACTTCGGGCTGGACTGGCAGGAGCAGCTGCCGGCCGGCGGCGACACGCTGGGCTGGGACGTGACGCTCGAGGCGCTGCTCGAGTTCGTCGAGCAGGTCTGATGCGCCGCCTCGTCGCTGCCGTCCTGGCGCTCGCGCTCGGCGGTGCAGGCTGCGGCGGCGATGACGATGGCGATCGCTCGACGTCGGCGGCCGGCACGGCGACGCAGCCGAGCACGGCGCTGCAGCCAGGCGCGGCGACGCAGCCGGACACGGCGTTGCAGCCAGGCTCGGGCACGGAGACGACCACCGTGCCCAAGGCACGGGCGCCCGTCACGGCAGCGCAGCGGGAGCTGGAGCGCACCACCGCACGACTGCGCGAGGAGCTCGAGCCGAAGCGGCTCTGCCTGCAGAAGGCCGGCTACGGGATTGCCGGTGGCTCGTGGCGGTCGGACGGCGACGACGCGCCCGACTACCAGTTCATCATGCGCGGCCATCGCGGCCACGTGCTGGTCGCCTTCTACGCCGAGCTCGCGCGGGCGGCGCAGATGGAGCCCCGGATCCGCGCGAACGCCAAGAAGGTGGAGCAGTCGGCCGTCGAGCGGCGCGGCACGACGACGATCGTCTGGATCAAGCAGCGCCCCCGTGCCCGCGCGCTCGTGCGCACCTGCCTGTTCGGCCACGTGTCGTAGGGCCGCGATCCCGCCGGCGTGGCACATTGACCCCCTGTGGCCGGGGTCAACGCGCCACGCGACCATCGGAGCGTCGCGACGCCCGGCGCCGGGTCGCGCGCGGGACGCCGCGCACCCCGGCGTAGACTCCCGCCGCGGATGGCAGAGCGCCAGCTCCACGGCCTGCAGCGCGTGCTCGGGGTCAACGCGCTCTTCTCGACCGCCTACGGCAACGTCGGCTCGTCGATCTACTACGCGCTGGGGCTCGTCGCCGCGCTCGCCGCCGGCCTGACGCCGCTCGTCTTCCTGCTCACGGGCGCGCTCTTCTACTGCACCGCCACGACGTACGCCGAGGCGACGTCGATGTACCCCGAGGCGGGCGGCTCGTCGCTGTTCGCGCGGCGCGCGTTCAACGAGCTGTGGTCGTTCTTCACGGCCTGGGCGCAGATGCTCAACTACATCATCACGATCGCGATCTCGGCGTTCTTCGCGGCCCACTACGCCGGGCGCTTCACCTGGGACGGCTTCAAGGGGGCGCCGGGCGACATCGTCTTCGCGGCGGTCGTCGTGGCGCTGCTGGCGCTGGTCAACGTGCGCGGCGTCAAGGACGCCGTCAGCGTCAACCTCGTGCTCGCCGTCGTCGACTTCATGAGCCAGCTGGCGATCGTCGGGCTCGGCGTCGTGCTCGTCTTCAATCCCGCGATCCTCGTCGACAACCTCGACTTCCTCGGCGAGACGCCGACGCTGACGCAGTTCCTGCTGGCGATCCCGATCGGCACCGTCGCCTACACCGGCATCGAGACGATCTCGAACATGGCCGGCGAGGCGCGCGATCCGGACAGCACGATCCCGGCCGCGATCAAGCGCGTGATGATCGCCGTCTTCGCGATCTACTTCACGCTGCCGCTGATCGCCCTGTCGGCGCTGCCCGTCGAGTGCCTGCCCGGCGGCGAGTGCCGCACGCTGCTCGGCGTCGGCCCGCAGGACGGCGGCTTCGCCAACGACCCGATCATCGGCGTCGTGTCGGGGATGGAGCTCGGCATCTTCGCCGGCGCGATCGAGCTCTACGTCGGCGTCCTCGCGGTGACGATCCTGATCGCCGCGACGAACGCCGGCGTGCTCGGCGTCTCGCGGCTGACGTACTCGATGGGCATGTACCGCCAGCTGCCCGACACGATGCGCCGGCTGCACAAGCGCTACCGCACGCCGTACATCGGCATCCTCGTCTTCTCGGGCTTCGCATGCCTGGCGCTGCTGCCGGGCCAGGCGGCGTTCCTGGGCAAGATCTACGCCTTCGGCGCGATGCTGTCGTTCTCGATGGCCCACCTCTCGCTGATCTGCCTGCGCGTCAGCGCGCCCGACCAGCGACGCCCGTACCGCAGCCCCGGCCGGCTGCGCGTGCGCGGCCACGAGCTGCCGCCGCTGGCGGTCGTCGGCCTCGCCGGGACCGCGCTGTCGTTCGTCGTCGTCAGCGTCCTGGACCTGACGGTCGGCATCGCCGGGGTCGCCTGGATGGCGCTCGGCATCGGCGGCTACCTGCTGTACCGGCGCAGCCAGGGGCTGGACTTCGTCTCCACCCACCAGGTCGCCGTGCCCCAGCCGGTGACGCAGACGGAGGCCGAGTACGAGTCGGTGCTCGTCGCGCTCGACGCCCGTCACGATTCGCCGACGACGATCGCGACGGCGACGAAGCTCGCCGGGCGCAAGCGCCGCGGCATCCACGTGCTCGTCCTGATCACCGTCCCGCAGGCCTCGCCGATCGACGCCGAGCTGCCCGAGGAGGAGCTCGCCGCGCGCGCGGTCATCGAACGCGCGCGGGCGCAGGGCGGGCGCCGCGTCAACGGTCACGTCGAGCGCGTCCGGCCCGGCGGAAGCGGCCGGCTGATCGTCGACGAGGCGCGCGCGATGCGCGCCCACGCGGTCGTCCTGCCGCTGCCGCCGCGGACCGGCACGACGGTCTTCGGCAAGACCGTCGAGACCGTGCTCGCGGACCGGCCCTGCCGCGTGATCATCGAATCCGAGCCCGCCGCGCATGCCTGAGCGCCCTCCGCCCGGAGCCGGCCGCGACCTGCACCGCGCCATGACGATGGTCCTGTCGGCGGCGATGGCCGTGCTCGGCCTGGCGATCCTCGTGCGCACGTTCGGCGCCGGCGGCGGCCCGCTGGCGCTCGGCACCGTGCTCGGCCTGCTGTTCGTCGCGGCCGGCGGCGGCCGGCTGTACGTCACCTGGCGGCGGCTGTGAGACCGATGCGCCGGAGCGCGCGCTGATGCTCCGCCGAAGCCCCGGCGCGGCGGCGCTGTTCGCGATCGTCTGGTCGTCGCTCGCGGCCGCCGTCTACTTCTCGCTCGGCGTCGTCGCGCAGAACGCGCTCGGCCTGACGCCGGTCGTCTTCCTCGGCGCCGCGATCTTCTTCGCGCTGACCGCGATGACGTACGTCGAGGGCGCCTCGATGCTCCCCGAGCGCGCCGGCTCGACGGTCTTCGCGCGCCACGCCTTCGACGAGCTGTGGAGCTTCATCGCCGGCTGGGCGGTCCTGCTGGACTTCCTGATCCTGATCGCCGTGACGGCGTTCGTGGCGACGCACTACGGCGCGGGGTTCTGGGAGCCGCTCGGCAGCGGCGCGCTCGAGATCACGCTGGCGCTCGGGATCATCGGCTACGTCGCGCTGCGCAACATCCGCGGCGCCGGCGGCGGGCGCACGATCGAGCGCGTCTCGGCGCTCGTCGTCGTCGACGTCCTGCTGCAGCTGCTGATCGTCGTGCTCGGCGCGCTGCTGATCGTCGACATCGAGGCGCTTACGAGGACGATCGAGCTCGGGACCTCGCCCAGCTGGGAGGGCCTGCTGTTCGCCCTGACGGTGTCGACCGTCGCGTTCACCGGTCTGGAGGCGGCGTCGGGCCTGGCCGGCGAGGTGCGCGTCAGCCGGCGCGACCTGCGGCGCCTGCTCGCCGGCACGACGGTCTCGGTGCTCGTGATCTACGTCGGCATCTCGCTCGTCGCCGTCGCCTCGCTGCCGGTCACGCCGGGCGCGGCGCCGCTGACCGAG
Organism: Solirubrobacteraceae bacterium; assembly: GCA_030690545.1. Classification (GTDB taxonomy): domain Bacteria; phylum Actinomycetota; class Thermoleophilia; order Solirubrobacterales; family Solirubrobacteraceae; genus CADCVQ01. Next base: position 39,889 of record JAUYGN010000050.1, on the reverse strand, counting down.
GAGGCGCGCGACGCACCCGTGCTGGCGCTCGTCGCGGCGTTCGATCCCCCGTGGCTGGCCGAGGGCCTGCGCTATGCGATCGCCGCGCTGGCGACGATCACGCTCGTCGTCGCCGCGCACGGGGCGATGCTCGGGCTGTCGCGACTGGCCTACTCGCTGGGCACGAACCGGCAGATCCCGACGGTGATCGGCCGCCTGCATCGGCGCCATGGCACGCCGTATGTCGTGATCGCGCTGGCGGCGCTGCTGGCGTCGGTGCTCGTCCTCCCGCGCGACCTCGAGTTCCTCGTCGGGATCTACGCGTTCGGCGCGATGCTCGCGTTCCTGATCGCGCACGTGTCGATCTGCGTGCTGCGCTACCGCCAACCCGATCGTCCGCGGCCCTACCGGATCGCGCCGTCGCTGCGCATCGGTCGCGGCGAGCTGCCGCTGCCGGCGGTGCTCGGCGCGCTGATGGCGGCCGGCGGCCTCGTCAGCCTGCTGGCGTTCCACGCGGGCGCGCGGACGGTCGGCCTCGTCTGGATGGCGGTCGGCGTCGCGCTCTACGTCGGCTACCGGCGTCGCATGGGGATGCCGCTGCTCGCTCGCGTCGTCGTCTCGGAAACCGTGCTGTCACGCGCCGAGACCGCGCGAGCGGAGTACGGCTCGATCCTCGTGCCCGTCTTCGGCAGTGCCCTGGACGACGACATCGTGCAGACGGCCGGCCGCCTGGCGGCGTCAGAGGACCCGGAGGAGGGCGCCGGTCGCGGCGCGACGATCGAGGCGATCTGGGTCTTCGAGGTGCCGCTGTCGCTGCCGCTCGACGCCCGCCTGCCGGAGGCCCAGCTGCGAGCGGCGGACGCCGCGCTGGCGCGCGCCAAGGCGGTCGGGGAGGAGTACGAGGGCGTCGAGGTGATGACGGCGACGGTGCGCGCGCGCCGCGTCGGCGAGGGGATCGTCCGCGAGGCCGCGCGGCGCGGCGTGGAGCTGATCGTCCTCGCCGCCGAGGAGCCGTCGCGGATCCGCGGCGGGGCGCGCCTGGGCGGCGTCGGCGGCCCGCTGGACAACTTCGTCGGCGAGGCGACGAAGCACGTCGTGCGCAAGGCGCCCTGCCGCGTGATCCTCACGGCGCCGCCGGGCGATGAGGATGGATGATCGGCGCCGGCGTCCGCATGCGAAACGTTCACACTCGAGCTACAGATCGTCGACTAGCATCGGGCCCATGACAGCGCGTCGTTGCTCGACGGTGACTCGCCGAAGACCTGATCGCGCCGGCTTGCGATGATGGTCCTCGTCGTCGGGGCGGGCCGCGTCGGCGCGGCGGTTGCGAAGTCCTCGCTCGCCGCCGGTCACACGGTCTCGGTGCTCGACGCAGACCCGCTCTCGCACGAGCGCCTCGACGCCGGCCAGCCGACCTCCTGGGAGGACGCCGGCGGGCAGTTCACCGTCGGCACGGCGATCGAGATCGAGGCGCTGGTCGCGGCCGGCGTCGAGCAGGCCGACGTCTTCATCGCCGCGACGAGCGGCGACAACACGAACCTGCTCGTCGCGCAGGTCGCGCAGAAGCGCTTCGGCGTCGGGCACGTGATCGTGCGCGTGCTCGACCCGGCCCGCTCGGACTGGTACGCCGAGCAGGGGCTGCACACGATCTGCGCCGTGAAGGTCGGCATCGCGATGTTCGAGCAGGCGATCGCGGACATCGCCACCGCCTAGATGCTCGCGCTGGCGCCGTCCGTCCGTCGCCGGGAGGCGACGCCCCGATGTACGTGATCGTCGTCGGTGGCGGCAAGGTCGGGCTCAACCTCGCGCGCGAGCTGATCGGCAAGGGGCAGGAGGTGACGCTCGTCGAGGGCGAGCGGCGCACCTACCTGCGCCTCGAGCAGGAGCTCGAGCATGTCGTCCAGTACGGCGACGGCACCGAGCTGTGGGTGCTCGAGCGGGCCGGCATCCGGCGTGCCGACCTCGTCGTCGCGGTCACCGGCGACGACGAGGACAACATCCTGATCTGCCAGGTCGCCAAGGAGAAGTACCGCTGCGAACGGATCATCGCCCGCTGCAACAACCCCCGCAACCTCCAGCATTTCAAGCTGCTCGGGGTTCAGCCGGCGGTGTCGGCGACCGACCTCATCCTCAACCTGATCGAGCACGAGGTCCCCGGCCACGGTCTCGTCCGCCTGCTCGACCTGCCCGACGAGCAGCTCGAGATCATCGAGGTCGAGGTCGCCACCGGCGCGCCCGCCGCCGGCCGCCGCGTGTCGGAGATCGACCTCCCCGAGGGCAGCCTGATCATCTCGGTGCTGTCGCGCGGCAAGGCCGGCCTCGTGCCCAACGGCGACACGCCGATCTCGCCCGGCGACGAGGTGCTGATCGTGCTCGATCCCGGCCTCGAGCCGCACATCACGGCGCAGTTTCGCGCCTGACGGGATCGACGCGGTCGCGCTCGCCGATCTCGCGCAGCACGCGCGCGGGGTTGCCGACCGCGACGACGCCCGCCGGCAGGTCGCGCGTGACGACCGCGCCGGCGCCGACGACGCTGTCCTCGCCGATCGTCACGCCGGGGCAGACGATCGCGCCGCCGCCGAGCCAGACGTTGTCGCCGATCGCGATCGGTGCCCCCGACTCCCAGCCGGCGCGGCGCGGGCCGGGGTCGACGGGGTGCGTCGCGGTCAGCAGCTGCACGCGCGGGGCGATCTGGCAGGCGGCGCCGATCGTGATCGCCGCGACGTCGAGCAGGACGCAGTCGTAGTTGACGAAGCTGCCGGCGCCGATCGTGACCTGCGTGCCGTAGTCGCAGCGCAGCGCGGGCCGCACGACGACCCCGTCGCCGACGCTTCCGAGCAGCTCGCGCAGCAGGCGGTCGCGCTCGGCCTGCTCGTCGTGGCGGGTCGCGTTGTAGCGCTCGAGCAGCGCCTGCGCGCGCGCCGTGTCGGCTGCCAGCACCGGGTCGTCGGCGATGTACAGCTCGCCGCGCAGCATCCGATCCTTCATCTCGCTCATGGACCTCCTCGTACCCGGATGCCGCGCATCGCCGTGGCTATACTCGCGCACTGCCTTGCCGGGTGGAGTAATCGGCAACTCGCCAGGTTCTGGCCCTGGAATTCAAGGTTCGAGTCCTTGCCCGGCAGTGATCGTCGCGCGCTACGCCGCCGCCTGCTCGATCCAGTCGCGGTACAGGCGCCAGTAGGCGCCCCCGGCGGCCAGCAGCTCGTCGTGCGTGCCCTGCTCGACGATCCGTCCGCCGTCGAGCACGACGATCCGGCCGGCCTGGCGGATCGTGCTGAGGCGGTGGGCGATGACGATCGCCGTGCGGCCGGCCAGCAGCCGGCGCAGGCCCTCCTCGATGCGGCTCTCGGTGTGCAGGTCGACGTTGGAGGTCGCCTCGTCGAGGATCAGGATGCGCGGGTCGGTCGCGAGCGCGCGGGCGAACGCGACGAGCTGGCGCTGGCCCGCCGACAGCTGCGTGCCGCGCTCGCCGACCTGCGTCTCGTAGCCGTGCTCGAGGCCGGCGATGAACTCGTGCGCGCCGACCGCGCGCGCCGCCGCGACGACCTCGTCGATCGAGGCGTCGGGCCGGCCGAACGCGATGTTGTCGGCGATCGTGCCGCTGAACAGAAAGCCCTCCTGCGGGACGACGCCGAGCTGGCGGCGCAGCGAGTCCTGCGTCACCGTGCGCAGGTCGTGGCCGTCGACGAGCACCGCGCCGCTCGTCGGGTCGTAGAAGCGCGCGACGAGCTTGGCGATCGTCGACTTGCCAGCGCCCGTCGCGCCGACGAGCGCGACGGTCTGCCCCGGCGGCACCTTCAGCGACAGGTCCTGCAGCGCCCACGCCTCGTCGTCGCCCGCGCCGTAGCTGAAGCCGACGTCGCGCAGCTCGACCTCGCCGCGCAGCCGGCCCAGCTCGAGCGCGTCGGGCGCGTCGACGAGGTCGGGCTGCTCGTCGAGCAGGTCGAAGATCTTGTCCAGCGCGGCCATCCCGGCCTGGTAGGTCGTGTAGAGCTGCGAGAGCTGCTGGATCGGATCGAAGAAGAGGTTCAGCGCCGCGACGAAGGCGATGATGACGCCCGGCGTGATCTCGCCCTCGATCGCCTGCATGCCGCCGTACAGCACGATCCCGACGGTCGCCAGCGCGCTGACGAGCTCGACGCCGGGGAAGTACGCGGCGTTGAGGTGGACCGTCGTCATGTTGACGTCGCGGTTGCGCTCGTTGAGCGACCGGAAGCGCTTGATGTGGCGCGGCTCCTGGCTGAAGGAGCGCACGACGCGGATCCCCGACAGCGACTCCTGCAGGTAGGCCGTGATCGAGCCGATCGCCGTGCGCGTGCGCGCATAGGCGTCGGCCGACGCGATCCGGAAGGCCAGCGACGCGAGGCCGACGACGGGGAAGATGAGGAACGTCAGCAGCGCCAGCTCGACGTCGAGCCAGAGCAGGATCGCCATCGTGCCGATCAGCGTCAGCGTGCTCTGAAAGAGCGTCACGACGCTGTCGGTGACGAGCGAGTCCAGCGCCTGCACGTCGTTGGTCATGCGCGAGATCAGCTGTCCCGCCTGACGGCGCTCGTAGAAGCCGATCGGCAGCGACTGCAGATGGGTGAAGATCCGCAGGCGCAGGTCCTGCAGCGCGCGCTGCCCGACCCAGCCGACGAGGTAGGTCTGGGCATACGACGCGCCCCAGTAGACGAGCGCGCTGACGAGGAACGCGACGACGACGAGGTTCAGCGTGCCGAGATCGCCGGGCACGATGCCGTCGTCGATCGCCAGCTTGGCCAGCGGCGGCGGCGCGAGCGACGCGGCGGTCGCAGCGAGCAGCGCCAGGAACATCCAGGCGATCTTGCGGCGGTAGGGACGCAGCAGCACGAGCAGCCCGCGCAGCTTGCGTCCGCGCCCGCCGGTCTGGCGCAGGCGGCGGCGCAGCTCGGAGGTCGTCAGCGCCTCGTCGGCACCCGCGCCCGGCTCGGCGGCGTACTGGGCGCCGACGGCGTCGCGCGCGGCGGGGGAGCGGGCGCCGCGGCTCACAGGCCCGCCACCTCGGGCTCGAGCGGCTTGCGGGTGAGGAAGACCTGGTCGGGCAGCCCCTTCTCGACGATCTCCTTGTAGAAGGGCGAGCGCTGGACGAGCTCGTCGTGCGTGCCGCGATCGATCAGCCGCCCGCCGTCGAGCACGGCGATCTCGTCGGCGAGCGCGATCGTCGACAGGCGGTGAGCGATGACGAACGTCGTGCGACCGGCCATCGCCGCCTGCAGGCCCTGCTTGATCTCTCGCTCGGTCGAGGCGTCGATCGACGACGTGGCGTCGTCGAGCACGAGGATCCGCGGGTTGGCGAGCAGCGCGCGGGCGATCGCGATCCGCTGGCGCTGGCCGCCGCTCAGCGTCAGGCCACGCTCGCCGACGAGCGTGTCGTAGCCGTCGGGCAGCGCCTCGATGAACTCGTTCGCCCGCGCGGCGTGGGCGGCTTGCACGACCTCCTCGGGCGAAGCGTCTGCACGCCCGTAGGCGATGTTCTCGAGCACCGAGGCGCTGAACAGGAACGGATCGTCGTTGACGACGGCGACCTGCGAGCGCAGCGCCGTCGGCTCGACGGTCCGCACGTCGGCGCCGTCGACGAGCACGATGCCGCTCGTCGGGTCATAGAGACGCGCGATCAGCTGCACGAGCGTCGTCTTGCCCGCGCCGGTCGCGCCGACGAGCGCCAGCGTCGTGCCCGCCTCGACGGTCAGCGAGAGGTCGTGCAGCGAGGGCTCCGCGTCGCCGCCGGCGCCGTCGTAGGCATCGTCGTAGGCGCCGTAGGCGAACGTCACGTCGCGCAGCTCGACGCGGCCCGAGCCGGCCGGCAGCGCGACAGCGTCGGGCGCGGCCGTGATCCGCGGGGCGCGGTCGAGCAGCTCGAACAGGCGCGCGCCCGACGCGGTCGCGCGCTGGGCGAGGCCGAGCGTCCAGCCGAGCGTGCGCATCGGCGCGAGCAGGATCAGCAGGTAGCCGTAGAAGGCGGTGAACTCGCCGAGCGTGAGGCGCCCGTCGACGACCATGCGGCCGCCGACGAGCAGCAGCGCGCCGAGGCCGAGCTGTGGCAGGAAGCCGATGAACGGGTTGTAGAAGGCGCGCACCCGCGTCGCGATCATCGACTGCTCGAAGACGCGTGCGACGCTGTCGCGGAAGCGTGCTTCGCGCCGCTGCTCGGCGGCGAAGGCCTTGACGACCCGCACGCCGCCGACGTTCTCCTCGACGTCGGCGGTCAGCTCGCCGATGCGCTGCTGGACCTCCTGCAGCGTGGGGCGCGCGCGGCGGCCGTAGCGCGTCGCGATCCAGATCACGAACGGCACCGGGAAGAGCGACACGAGCGCCAGCAGCGGGTCGATGTAGATCACCGCGACCGAGGCGAAGACGAGCGTCAGCGCGGCCTGCGAGATGAGCACGAGGCCGTAGCCGAGAAAGAAGCGCACGGACTGCAGGTCGACCGTCGCGCGCGACATCAGCTGGCCGGTCTGCTGGCTGTCGAAGAAGCCGAGCTCGAGTGACAGAAGGTGCTCGTAGACGCGCTCTCGCAGGTCCAGCTCGACGCCGAGCGAGACGCGCCCGGCGATCAGCCGGCGGGCGACGGTGAGGCCGAGGCGCAGCACGCCGGCGGCGGCGATCAGGAGCGCCATCAGCCGCAGCCGGTCGCGGTCGCCGGCCTCGATCGCGCTGATCGCGGCGCCCGTCAGGCCGGGGATCGCGACCGTCGCGAGCATCGCCAGCGCGGCCAGGATGCCCGACCACCAGACGCCGCGCTTGTAGTCGCGCAGGAAGCCGAGCAGGCGGATGAACGTGGACACAGCCGCGCATTGTAGTTGCTTGGTCAACGATCTTGGCGCTGCGATCGTCGCCGGGCCTCACCACCTCCCGCGCCCGGTTCGTCGTGTGCAGGGGTGTGTCGAATCGTTCGCGTCGGCCGCGAGTCGTTCGACACGCCCCCGGCCAGCAGCCCCACTACGCTGGCCCGATGCCGGGACCGCCCGTCGGACTCTGCGACCGCTGTCGCCACCAGCAGGTCGTGCGCACCACGCGCGGCTCGTCGTTCTCGCTGTGCCGTCGCTCCCGGGAGGACGAGCGCTACCCGAAGTACCCGCGCATCCCGGTGCTGAGCTGCCCGGGATACGAGCCGCACCGCGCCGCTGCCGCCACGGAGAAGGACGACGCATGACCGAGCCGCTCCGCTGCTGGCCGACGACCGACCCCCTCTACGTGGCCTACCACGACGAGGAGTGGGGCAGGCCGGTGCGCGACGAGCGGCTGCTGCTCGAGCGCCTCTGCCTGGAGGGCTTTCAATCCGGACTGGCCTGGATCACGATCCTGCGCAAGCGCGAGAGCTTCCGCGCCGCGTTCGCCGGCTTCGATCCCGCGCGGGTGGCGGCGTTCGGAGATGCCGACGTGCAACGCCTGCTGGCCGACGCCGGCATCGTCCGTCACCGCGGGAAGATCGAGGCGACGATCGCCAACGCGCGGGCGACGGTCGCGCTGCACGACGCGGGCGAGACGCTCGCCGCGCTGCTGTGGTCCTTCGCGCCGGACGTCGCCGGCCCGGCGCCGCCCAGCCTGCGGGAGATGCCGGCCAGCACGCCCGAGTCGACGGCGCTCGCGCGCGAGCTCAAGCGCCGCGGCTTTCGCTTCGTGGGCCCGACGACCGCCTACGCGCTGATGCAGGCGACGGGGATCGTCAACGACCACGTCGCCGGCTGCGTCGTCCGCGACGCCGTTGAAGCCCAGCGAGCCGTCGTCAGCCGATAAGCGGGGGTCACGCCCGAGCGGATGGCAGCTTTTGGGCGATATCCGCCCAATCGGCGCCACGCACCCCGACGACGACGAGGCCCGAGACCGGCTGCCTCAGCGGCTTCGGAGGTCGCCGCGGATCTTCGCGAAGAAGCGCCCGATCTTCTTCGCCACCTCCGGTCCGAAGGCCTGGTCCTTCTCGGGCTTGACGGCCTGGACCTCGGTGAACCGCGACGCCGACGGCAGCGGCGGGTCGCCGGTGACCGTGCTCGTGTAGACGTCGAAGTGATGCTCGGGATCGAGCGGGATCGTGGTCTGGAACGTCCCGCTGACATCGAGCTCGTCGAACGTGTGCGTGATCGGCGGCACCCCCTTCTCGTTGCGCGAGTTGACCGTCACGACGAGCGCGCTGGGCTGCTGCTCACGGCCGGAGAAGTCGTACGCGAGCTCGAGCACGTCGCCGGCGCCGCGCGTGATCCGCACGTCGGGGGCGGGCGGCGGATCGCTGACCTTCGACGGCTTGGCGCCGTCGAGCAGGGCGTTCGGGTCGCGCCAGTGGCGCTTCGTGCCGGGTCCCGTCGGGCTGGCCTGGTCGAGATCGAGCTGCTTGCCCTTCTGGGGCAGCGTGTCGCCCCAGCGCCCGGGCCAGCGCATCCAGGCGTGCGTCGCGTGCTCGACGATCTCGAGCTCGAGCTTCGGCGCCGGACGCTTGCCGTCGGCCAGGTCGTACCAGGCCTCGGTCTGGTGGTAGCCGGCCTCGAAGTACGCCGCATGCGAGCCGCGGGCGACGTAGACGACGGGCGTGTCGGGGCTGTCGGGAAGCTTCTCGACGCTCTCCCAGTCGCGCTTCTCGCCGTGGCGATGCTGCGCGTAGACCGCGACGTCGGGGACGTCGCCGTCGATGCCGATCCGAAACTGGACGGACTCCCAGTCGCCCTCGTGCGTGCCGAATCCGAGCGCCAGCTGGTAGTCGTTGTAGAAGTACCAGGTCCAGTACTGCAGCCAGAGGCGACCGTTGGCCTCGACCGCGCGCCCGTAGATCCGGTTGTTGAGGTCGGGACGCGACGTGCGCAGCCTGACGTACTGCGCGCGGTAGTCGCGGCCCTGCACGCCGAGCACGTCGGTCTTGTCGACCTCCTCGCCGCTGCCGTAGTGCTTCGGGCCGAGGAACGCGAGCGACAGCTCGCGATGCCCGTCCGCGCCGCCCGCGCTGGCCAGGACGGCGCCGGACGCGCCGGACTCGAGCGCGGCGCGGCGCAGCTGCAGCCCCGCCGCGTCGGTGTACTGCGCGGCGCCGTCGGCGAAGAACTGCTCGTTGGAGTCGTAGCGCAGCGCGGGTTGGAAGCGGCGCAGCAGGTCGTCGTGCGTTCCCATCGTCGATCAGCCTTCCTCCAGCAGGTCGATTCGCAGCGAGAGCGCGTCCTCGTCGCGAAAGCTCACGCGATACGTGCGCCCGGCGGCGTCCCGGGCCGCGAGGAACTGCTCCATGCGCTGCTCGAGGTCGCCGCTGCCGGCGCGGTTGGTCAGGTGGATCTCGAAGTCGTCGTCGCTGCGCGACGCGGCGATCAGCTCGAGCGTCTCGGTCTCCGGGTTGCCGTGGCGGCCGTTGGCGGAGATGACGTAGTGGTCGGCGGTGATGCGGGCGAAGAACTCCTCGGCGAGGTTGCGGATCGAGCCGTGGTGGGGGAGCTTGAGGATGTCGACGTGCGTCGCCCCCTGCTCGGCGATCCCGGCCGCGTCGAGGCCGCTGAGCACGTGGTCGCCGCGTGCGTCGCCGGTCAGCAGCATGCGCTTGCCGGCGCACTCGGCGAGGACGACGATGCTCGACAGGTTGTAGGGCGATCGGTCGACGAACGCCGCCGTCGCGGCCGGATCCTTGATCGCGTGCGGGTGCTGGCGCAGCCAGGTGTCCCACGCCTCGTGGAGCTTCTCGAGCTGCGTCGCGTGCGGGCAGACGACGGTCAGCGTCACGTCGCCGAGCGTGATCGCGCGCCGGCCGTCCGGCGGCAGGACGACGGGGCCGTCGAACGGGTCGTTGACGCTCCAGCCGAGCCGGGCGGCCTGGTCGCGCAGCTCCCGACCCTGGTTGACGCTCGCGACGATCGCCAGGCCGGCGGCGCGGATCTCGTCGGCGCGGGGATCGCCGACGGGCTGCGAGAGCACATCGACGGCGGCGCTGCGCAGCGCGTCGGCGTCGTCGACGACGTCGTCGAACGCGTTGTGCCAGAGCGTCTGGACCTCGTAGCTCAGCGGCCTTGCGTCCAGCTGCTCGGTCACGAGCTCGCCCGCGAAGTCGAGCATCCCGTGGATGTGGTCGTCGTCGATGTGGCTGACCATCGCGAGGTCGATGCTCAGCGCGGCGCCGGCCTCGTCGCCGGCGCGCTCGCCGCGCAGCTGCTCGAGGCGTGGCCGCAGGCTCGTCTCCCAGGTGCTCGAGGGACCGCCGTCGATCAGCACGAGCAGCGGCTGCGTGGCGCTGCCGGCGTGCAGCAGCAGGCAGTCGCCCTGGAACGCCTGCAGTGCCTCGAGCGAGAAGATCATCTCGTGCCGTCGGCCGGAGCTCGCCGCGTGCGGCGATCGGAGGGCGTGATCGTGGTCATAGCGATTGGATCGCCCGCAGCGCATCGACGACGCCGCTGCCCTGGAAGTAGCGCTCGCGCCCGAGATCGGTCGCGGTCGCGCACAGCACCCGCTTGATCTGCGCGGGCTGGCCGATCAGCTCGGGATGGCGAGCGAGGATCAGCGCCGCCGCGCCCGACACATGCGGTGCGGCCATGCTCGTCCCGTCGAGGCTCTTCAGGCCGCCGTCGGGCACGGGCGCGGTGATCTTCTCGCCGGGCGCCACGAGGTCGGGCTTGGCGCGGCCGTCGCCGGTCGGGCCGCGGCTGGAGAAGTACGACACGCCGTAGGTGTGCGGCTGATGGCGGTGCGTCGCGCCGACGGTGATCACGCTGCCTGCGTTGCCGGGGTCGGTGATCGACATCTGGCGGTAGCCCTCGGTCAGCCCCGAGGCCATCGAGACGAGGGCGCGGCCCTCGTTGCCGGCGGCGGCGACGACCACCGTGCCACTGCCGATCAGCCGCTCGCACTCGTCGCAGACGGGCGTGCGGCCGCAGGCGAAGGAGCCGACCTCGTGGTCGAGCGACAGGCTGAGGTTGACGCCGTGGATGACCGGCGCCGGCGAGCTGGCGTTCAGCCAGCGCACGAACTGCAGCGCGGCGAGGATCGCGAACTCGTCGCCGGAGCCGCTGTCGTCGAAGACGCGCAGGTCGTAGATGCCGATGTCCGGGCAGACGCCGCGGACGTCGTTGCGGCGGGCGGGCTGCGAGTCGGTCGCGCGCCAGTCGGCGGCGAGGATCCCGGCGACGTGGGTGCCGTGCTCGTGCTCCGGCGCGACGTAGGGCGCGTGGTCCCCGCCGAGCCGCAGCTGCGCGGCCAGCAGCGCCCAGTCGACGGCGCGCCCGCTGCGCAGGCGGCGCTCGATCTCCTTGCGCTCGGTCGTCGCGGCTCCGCCGAGCGTGTCACGCTCCTCGCCCGTGCCGGCGAGGATCCCGCGCAGCCGGGTGAAGTCGTAGGTCGCTCGCACGCGCGATGTCGCCGTCGGGTTGTCATCGCCGTCGCGCAGCGCGAACGCCGGATGCGTCGCGTCGACGCCGGAGTCGATCACGGCCCAGCAGATGTCCGCGCAGCGCAGGTCGAAGAGCACGGTCGCGGCGTCGGCCTTGATCGTGTTGCGCGAGCGCCACAGCGCCGGCCGGGCCGGCCGGTTGCGGTTGACCGACCACAGCAGCGGCCGGCCGGGCGGCGCCAGCCGCTGCAGGTCGCCAAGCGTCTCCGCGGCGAGCTCGACGAGGTCGTCGTAGGTCAGTCCCTTCGGCGGCTCGTCGTCGGGCTGCGGGGCACCGGGCTCGCGCCTGGCCTCCCAGGCGATGCGCCCGACGAGGCCGACGAACCAGATCAGCGTGCCGGCGAGCCCGTCGGGCTCCGTCGGGCGGCGCCCCTGCTCGCGCATCGGCTGCGCCAGCCCGGCGACGATCTCCGCCCGACGCTTGCTGAGCACGGCCGCGACCGCCGTCGTCTCCGGCGGCCACAGCACCGCCTGCCACCAGTTCGAGAGCGGCAGCACGCTGCGCAGCAGCTCCTCGAACGTCAGCGCGGCGGCGACGTGCGAGCCGTTGTAGGCAAGCTCGATCGGCGCCGGATCGGCCGGCGTGTGGTCGGCCTCGAGGATCGCCGCGGCGAGCTCGGCGGTCGTCGAGGAGCTGTGCGGCTCGAGCAGCAGGTCGATCGCCGCGTCGGGCGTGCGGCCGTAGTGCAGCCAGACGTCGGGCATGACGGGCGAGTCCTGCGTGAAGCGCTTGAGCTGCTCGCTGCCGAAGATCCATCGTCCCAGGTTGTCGAGCTCGAGCGGCACGGGTCAAGCACACCGGGTGGCTCGGCCGGCGTCAAGGCCGGCGCGCGCCCTGTGCGCTGTCGCACACGGCTCAGGCGATCGCCGGCGCGTCGACGGCGAGCGGGTCGGCTTCGAGCAGGCGCGTCGCGAAGTAGTCGCCGGGTGCGATCTGCCCAAGCGCGACGAGGACGATCCGCAGGATGCCCTGGTGGCCGACGAGCGCGGGATGCGCGTGCGCGGCGAGCGCGTCTGCGGTGGCATCCGAGGCGCGCCGCAGCGCCTCGGCGAGCGGCTCCATGCCCGGCACCGGCGCGCCGAACGGATCGGCGCGCCAGGCGTCGAAGACGGCACCGAGCAGCGCCCGCGCGCCGGCACGGTCGAGCCCCTCGAAGGGACCGTAGTCGACTTCGGTCAGGCGCTCGTCGACGGTCAGTGGCGCACCGGTCGCGTCGGCGATCGCCTGGGCGGTGTCGCGCGCGCGGATCAACGGGCTGCAGACGACGGCGTCGACGCCGCTGCCGGCGAGCCGCCGAGCCGCTTGGAGCGCCTGCTCGCGGCCGACGTCGGTCAGCGGGATGTCCGAGCGGCCCGAGTAGGCCATGCGCGCCGAGCTCGCGGTCTGCCCGTGGCGCACGAGCGTGACGGTGTGGGCGGCCACCGGCTAGCGACCGTGATCCGTCGCGTGGTGCCGCCGTGCGGACGCTGTCTCGCGCGTGTGCTCAGACGCGACCGGGCACCGATGCGACATCGTCGTGCCGCGCCGCTGCGCGGATGCCGCGTTGCGGAGATCCACGCCTCAGACCGGCTCCGGCGCCACCCAGCGGCGCTCGGCGTCGGCGCGGCGGACGGCGTCGAACAGCGCCTGCACGCGCAGCGCGTCGTCGATCGACGGCTCGGGCGGCGCGCCGTCGCGGATCGCGGCATGGAAGCTGCGCGCGACCTGCGCGTAGGCCGCCTTCGAGTCGGCCTTCAGCGGTCCCTCGGTCTGCAGCGGCTCGCCGGCACGGCCCCACTGCAGCTGCTTGTCCGCGTCGAGCGTGACGGTGCCCTCGGCGCCGTAGACCTCGATCGTGTCGCCGCGCTTGTGGCGCGCGGTCGCCGTCAGGCTGACGTGGCCCAGGCCACCGCCGCGGAAGCGGATCGCGATCACGTAGGCGTCCTCGGCGGTGACGGCGCGCGGCGTGCCGTCCGGCGCCTGGCGCTCGCCGACGCCGACCTCGGTCGCGGCCGCGACGGAGTCCACCTCGCCGAACGCCGCGAGGACGAGATCGAGGTCGTGGACCCCGTAGCCCTGCAGCCGCCCGCCGCCCAGAGCCGCGTCCTGCACCCACGTGAAGGGGCGCGAGTCGGGCTGCGCGTGGTCGTCGAAGACGAGCGAGACGCTGACCATCCGGGGCGCTCCGCAGATCTCGGCGATGCGCTCCAGCAGGCGCGCACGCGTCTCCTGAAAGCGCCGGCCGTAGTTGACGGCGCCGACGACGCCGGCCTGCTCGATCGCGGCGGCGACGCTGCGCGCCTCGGCGAGATCGGTCGCCAGCGGCTTCTCGCAGAGCACGTGCAGGCCGCGCCGCGCCGCGGCGATCGCGACCTCGGCGTGCAGCGCGACCGGCGTCGCGACGTGGACGGCCTCCAGGCCGGGATGGTCGAGCAGCTCGTCGACGTCGCTCGTGCCGAGCTGAAGGTCATGCGTCGCGGCGAGCGCCTGCGCGCGCTCCGGCGAGCGCGACCAGACGGCGACGGGCTCGAACTCGTCGAGTCCGCTCAGGACCGGCAGCGGGACCTTCGCCCCGTAGCCGCCGCCGAGAACCGCGATCGTGATCGGTCGCTGTGCAGCAGGCATGCGCGAACGCGCAGGATACGCGGCGTCAAGCGTGCTTGGCGGGAGGGTCGTCGCGCGGCACGCCGGCGAGACCACGATGCGAGATCCCCGCCGGGAGGCTGTCAGCTTGTACTCGGTAGCCGAGCACAAACTGACAAACAAGGTGTCCCCGCGGTTGCGTCAGGACGACCTTCGACCGCACGACAGCGCCGCTGCTGGAGTGGCGGTGCTGCTCAGCCCCGCAGCATGGTTCGGTGGACCTCGGCGCCCGTTGCGGACAGCTCCCGCAGGAGGACGCGGCCGGTCCCGGCCGGCAGGACGACCGCATAGAGCCCCTGCCTCACGACGACCACGTTGGGCATGCCGGGCGGCGGATCGTCGGGGGCGGCGCGCACGACGACGCGCGTCGCCCGTCTGGCGGCGATGCCGACGTACACGCGTCGGCGATCGCCCGCGCTGCTGCTGCCGAGGATGCCCGGTCCCAACGTCTGCCCGGGCACAATCGGCATGCCCGAATCGCCGCTGCTCGCCTGGCCCGCGACGCGCGCGACGATCCACAGCGTCTGCAGGCCCGCAGCGGTATCTCGCAGCTGCGCCAGCCGGCGTGTCACCCAGCGCTGGACATCCGCTGAGCGGTCGTCGGCCAGGAGCGCAGCCCGTTCGCGGCGGATCTCACGGCAGGCATCAGGGTCCGACAGGGCGCGCAAACCGGGGCCTTGCTGGACGTAGACGAGCAGCGTGACGCTCCCGTGAGCCTCGACGACCCGCGCGGTGCGGCGCAACACGGCACCGCCACCGGCCCGGCCACCTGCCGGCAGCATCGCGAGCGCGCGGGCCTGGTTGACGGCGCTGGCGGGCACGGCGAGCGAGGGGAGGGCGGCGGTGATCGCGGACAGCGGCGCAGCGGTGCTCAGCACCGGCCGGGCTGACGCGGGCGCCATCGTGCATGGCGGCTGCGAAGCCGTCTCCCGAACGGCCTGCAGCGCGATCTTGCGTCCTTCGGTTTCGGCGCTCGGTCCCGAGACGAGCGTTGTCGCTGCGATTGCACCGCCGCTGACGCCGAGCGCGCCGGCGAGCGCGAACAGCGACGTGCGGCGCCACCCGCGCCGACGTGGTCGACGTGACGACGAGGGCACGGTCGGGGATTCGGTCGTCGCCGGGATCTCGCCGTCCAGCCCGGGAATCTCGCCCTCCAGTCGAGCGAGGACGCGCTGCTCGGCGCCCTGCTCGTCGCTTTGCAGGCCGAGGTCGCCGAGCTCACGCAGGATCCGATCGAGCTCGTCGTCAGGCATGTGCATCTCCGGGGTGGTCGTGACTCGCGTGGGCGACGCAGATCACCGCGCGCAGCTGCTTGCGAGCCCGCGCGATCCGCGAGCGGACGGTGCCGATCGGCACGCCCACAGCGAGGGCTGCCTCCTCGTAGCTGAGCTCGCCCCACACGACGAGCAACAGCGCCTCGCGGTCGGGTGCGCTGAGCGCAAGCAGCGCGCGGGCCACGTCGGGCGTGAGATCCGAACCTGGGCGCGAGCTCTCGGCGGGAGCGCCGGCTGCCATCGCGGCCAAGCGCTGCAGGACGTTCAGGCGCCGCTGCTCGGCGCCCGCGAGGTCGGCGATGACGAGCCCCGCCAGCCAGTACAGCCATGGCAACGCGGTGACGTGCCGTGGCCTGTAGCCGGCGCGCTGCCTGAACGCGCGGAGAAACACCTCGGTCGTCGCATCCTCGGCGGCCGCGTCGCCAAGCCTGCGGCGCATGTACCGCAGCACCGCGCCGGCATGCCGCCGGTAGACGACGGCGAAGGCGGCCGGCTCGGCAATCGAGCGTGCCAGGACATGCTCGTCGTCGTCATCGGGCATCTGGGGGGTTAACCGTCGCGGACGGGGAAAAGTTCACGACGTGTCGTGAGGAGGGGTCCTCGCGAGATCGTCCATTTCGCGGACGGCATCGCGGGGACCTCCTGCTGCTCGCGACGCTCAGCCGGACGCGGCCGCCAGCAGGCCGGGCGCGACCTGCTTCTTGCGGCTCATCACGCCGGCCAACTCGATCGCGCCGTCGACGACCGGCAGCCCGAACGCGCGCTCGGCGAGCGCCTCGCTGCCGGTCACGAGCAGGCGCGTGTGCTGGGCGAGGATGTCGGTCAGCATGACCGCGAAGAGGACGTCGCCGTGGCGCCCGCGCCGGCGCTCGGCGGCGTCGCGCAGCTCGTCGGAGCGCGTGAACACCGCGCGGCCGACGGTCTCGATCTGGGAGACCGTCAGCGTCCTGCCGTTGTCGAGCTCGTACTCCTTGAGGTCTCGCCGGATGAGATCGGAAGCCGATACGTCGGCGACGTCGGAGCTGTCCTCGAACATCTCACGGCCGAAGCTCCGCGCGTCGAGCGACAGCAGCGACTCGAGGTACGCGGCGGCCGCGTGGTCGCGCTCGGTCGTCGTCGGGGAGGTCAGCAGGACCGTGTCGGAGACGATCGCGCCGAGCAGCATCGTCGCGGTCGACGCCGCCGGCTCGCAGCCCGCCTGGCGGAAGCGCTCGACGATCAGCGTGCAGGTCGAGCCGACGGGGTCGAAGATCGCGGTCACGGGCAGCTTCGTCTCGATCGATCCGATGTGATGGTGGTCGAGGATCTCGACGATCTCGGCCTCCTCGATGCCCGGCACGCTCTGCGCGCGCTCGCCGTGGTCGACGAGCAGCACGCGCCGCGGCGTGGGGCTGACGAGATCCGAGCGCGTGACGACGCCGATCGGCCTGCCGTCCTGGTCGACGGCGATCACCGCGCGGTAGTGGACGTCCTTGATCTGGTCGGCGATGTCGCGGACGAGATCGTTGCGCCCGACGGTCAGCGGGTCGTCCTCGGCGAACGCCCGGCAGGGCTCCGACAGCGTGACCATGCGGCTCGTCACGTAGCTGTCCAGCGGAGACTGCACGACGCAGGTGCCCTGCTCGGCGGCGAGCTGCAGCACCCGCGCGGTGGGGCGGGCGCCGTTGCTGAGCACGAGCAGCGCGATGCCGTGGGCGAGCGCGGCCTCGGTTGCCCGCGGGCGGTTGCCGATCACGACGACGTCGCCCGGCTGGACGCGGCTGTTGGCGGTCGAATGCATCGCCTGGACCCAGACGCGGCCGCGGATCTCGACCGCCGCATCGCCGGCCAGCAGCTCACCGCCGAGGACCTCGACGATCGAGCCGACCGGCGTCGGCACGTCGAGCCGCGACGCCTCGCGCGACTCGCGGATGTAGCGCCGCGCGAGCGTGCGCTCGGTCAGCAGGCCCGACAGGACGCCGTCGTCGTCGACGATCGGCACGAGGTCCATCTGCTCGGAGGCCATCAGCAGGCCGACGCTGCGCACCGGATCGTCGCGCCGGGCGACGGGAAAGCTCGTGCGCATGACGTCGCGCACGCGCAGGTAGGCGTGCGGCAGGTGAACCGGCAGCGGCGCGCCGCTGCGCCGCAGCAGCCAGTCCGTCTGCGCGTTGACGCTGCCCAGGCGGACCGGGACGTACTCCGCCGTCTCGCCGTCGACCCGGTTCTTCAGCTCCGCGTAGCCGATCGCCGCGGCGATCGAGTCGGTGTCGGGGTTGCGGTGCCCGCAGACGTAGACGCGTGTCATCCGGTGTTTCGCAGGCCGCCGGCGATGCCGTTGATCGCCAGCAGGCTCGCGCGCACGAGATCGGGATCGTCGGGGTCGCCGCCGGGCGCGCGCAGCCGTCGCAGCAGCTCGAGCTGGACGTACGAGAGCGGGTCGACGAACGGGTTGCGGCGGGCGAGCGCGCGCTGCAGGATCGGCTCGCGATCGAGCAGCTCGCGCTCGTCGCGCACGGCGCCGAGCTCGCGCAGCGTGCGCTCGAACTCGTCGCTGATCGTCTGCCAGATGCGCTCGCGGATCGCGTCGTCCGAGCACAGCTCGGCGTAGCGGCCGGCGATGTCGAGGTCGGCCTTCACGCACGCCATCTCGGCGTTGGAGATCAGCGCCGCGAAGAACGGCCAGTCGCGCTCCATCTCGCGCAGCAGCTGCACGCCGTGCTGCTCGCGCGCGGCGGCGAGCGCCGAGCCGAGGCCGAACCAGGCCGGCAGCACCGCGCGCGCCTGCGTCCAGGAGAAGACCCAGGGGATCGCGCGGAAGTCCTCGATCCGCATCGACGTGCGCCGCTTGGCCGGCCGCGAGCCGAGCTGCAGGCGCGAGACCTCGCGCACCGGCGTCGCGGCGTGGAAGAAGTCGGCGAAGTCCGGATCGCCGTAGACGAGGTCGCGGTAGCGCGCCGTCGACAGCTCGGCCATCTGTGCCATGACCGTCTCGTAGCGCGCGAGTCGCTCGGGCTCGCGGTCGGCCGAGCGGTCGAGTGTGCTGACGAGCGCCGCGCTCGTCGACAGCTCGAGCTCGCGATGGGCGATCTCGGCGAGCGAGAACTTCGCCGACAGCATCTCGCCCTGCTCGGTCACCTTCAGGCGCCCGGCGACCGTCCCCGGCGGCTGCGCGCGGATCGCCGTGTAGCTCGGTCCGCCGCCGCGTCCGACGGCACCGCCGCGACCGTGGAAGAACTGCCAGCGAACGCCGTGCTCGCGCATCACCGCGGCCATCTCCAGCTGTGCGCGGTAGACATGCCAGCCCGACGCGACGTAGCCGACGTCCTTGTTGGAGTCCGAGTAGCCGACCATCACCTCCTGCTCGCCGACGGCGTCAAGCGCCGTCCGGTAGACCGGCGTCTCGAGCAGCGTGCGGATTGTCGCGGCCGAGCTCGCGAGCGTGTCGCCGGACTCGAACAGCGGCACGATCCGCAGCTGCGCGTCGCGGCCGTCGGCGCGGCTCAGCCCGACCTCCTTCATCAGCAGCAGCACCTCGAGCAGGTCCGCGGGGCCCGTCGTGCCGGACACGACATAGGAGCCGATCGAGTCGGGATGCGCGCCGCGCAGCAGCTCGTACATCGTCCTGAACGTCTCGACGACCTCGCGCGTCGAGGCGCTGAAGCCGCTGATGTCGAGCGGGATCAGCGGCCGGCGGTCGGCGATCTCGCGCGCGAGCAGCGCGATCCGCTCGGCCTCGGGCAGCTCACCGTAGCCGTCCTGCACGCCGAGGTTGCCGAGGATCTCGCCGATCGCCGCACGATGGATGTCGGCGTGCTCGCGCACGTCGAGCAGCGCAAAGTGAAAGCCGAAGACCTCGACCGTGCGGATCACGTCGCGCAGCGCGTCCTCGGCGACGAACGTGGCGTTCTGCTGGCGCAGCGCGCGCTCGGCGACGCGCAGTTCGGCGAGCAGCTCGGCGGGACGCCGGTAGGCGCCCGGCTCGCTCTTGCGGGTGGCGCGCACGCGAGCCGCGAGCAGCTTGAACAGGCGTCGGTAGGGCTCCTCGGGGCTGCGATCCAGCGCAGCGGCGGCGACGTCGGGGAAGAGCGCCTCGAGCTGCGCCAGCAGCTCATGCAGCTCGGGCGGCTCGCCCGCGACGCGCGAGGACACCGTGATGCGGCCCGCGAGCGCCGCGATCCTGCCCTCGTGGTGCTGCAGGCAGGCCTCCTTCATCAGCTCGAGCGCCGCGGCGCTCATGTCCGGCGTGACGTTCGGGTTGCCGTCGCGATCGCCGCCGATCCACGAGCCGAAGCTCAGCAGCGGGGGGACGGGCAGGTCGCTGCCCGGATAGGTCGCGCGGATCGCGGCCTCGAGGTCGCGGTAGAGGTCGGGAACGACCGTCGTCAGCGTCGACGTGAAGTAGATCAGCCCGGCGCGCACCTCGTCGAGCACCGTCGTCGAGACGGCGCGCAGCTCGTCGGAGACCCACATCTCCTGCACCGCGGCGGCGATCTGGCGGCGCAGATGCTCCTGTGCCGTGGGACCGGGACGGCGCTCGTCGAGCTCGCGCAGCAGCGCGAAGATCCGCGCCAGCTTGGAGACCGTCGTGCGTCGCCGCGCCTCGGTCGGGTGCGCGGTGAGCACGAGGCGCACCTCCGCCGCGGCGAGCGTCTCGTGCATCTCGGCGGCCGTCGTGCCGTCGACGGCGAGCCGCGCGACGGCTGCCCGCAGCGAGCCGCGGCGCGGACCGGGACTGGCGTCGAGCGCGCGCAGGCGGCGAACGCGGTCGAGGTCCTCGGCGAGGTTCATCAGCAGAAACCAGCGCGTCAGCATGCGGATCAGCAGCACGATGTCGTCGAGGCCGAGGTCGGCGACGAGCTGTGCGAGCTGCTGCGCCGCGGCGCCCTCGCCGCCGCGTGAGCGCTCGCCGAGCTCTATCGCGCGGCGGTGCAGCTCGAGTGCCGCCGGCCCCTCGACCGCGCAGATGACCTCGTCGAGGATGCCGCCGAGCAGCGCCTCGTCGTCGGCGTATGTGCGGCTCGCTGGAGCCGTGGTGCTGGCGGACGTCATCCGCGCCGAGGGTAGCTCGACGACGGCGGCCCGTGAGTGCGCACCGGTCGGCACTGGCTGCCGGCGGGTCGCAGGCACGGCAGCCCGATGCCGGTCAGCGCGATCACGGTGACCACGGCCGCGGCGACGTCATCGATCGTCGACGGTCTCGTCGACCGCCTCGGAGATGTGCATCGGCTCCTCGCGACGGTGTGCGGCGCGACCGATCGCGTGCGCGGCCACCGGGGTCGTCAGGGCAAGCAGCACGGTGATCAGCACGGCCCGCGTGATGATCGCGCCATCACCGTGCAGCGCCGTCGACGCGAGCAGCGCGACGATGCCGAGGAAGCCGGCCTTCGAGGCGGCGTGCAGCTGGGTGTACACGTCGGGCATGCGGACGAAGCCGTAGACGCCGATCGTGAGGATCGCGAGCCCCAGGACGGTCAGGATGTCGGACAGGACGATGATCACGAGAAGGGCCTGCGGTTCTCGTAGTAGCGACAGGCGGCAAGCGTCGCCACGAACGACAGCAGGGCCAGGGCGAGTCCCGCCTCGAGCGCGTAGGCGCGGCCGTCCTGACCGGCGGCAAGCGCGAGCAGCCCGACGAGGATCAGCGTCAGCAGGTCGAGCGCGAGGATCCGCTGGGCCGTCGTCTCGGCGCGCGCCACGCGCACGACGACGACGCCGAGCAGACCGGCGACCCACACGAGCCCCGCGTAGAAGACGACGTTTGAGCTCATGGGAACACCTTCCGCTGGTAGCGGTCGTAGAAGCGCTCGAAGCGCTCGCGCAGGCGGTCGGGATCGGACACGTCGATGAAGTGGAAGACGAGGTCACGGCGCTCCCAGTCGATCTCGAGCAGGACCGATCCCGGCGACAGCGTGGTCGCGAGCGCGGAGATCGCGACGCCGTGCTCGGAGCGCTCGCCGATCGGGAAGCGCACGACGCCCGGGTGCTTGAGGTCGCGCAGATGCACGACGCGCAGCGCCATGTCCCAGGTGCCGACGAGGATCTCGGCGAAGACCGCGCCGAGGAAGACGGGAAACCAGACGGCGCGCTGGATCGGCGCGACCGCGACGCCGTCCGGAGCGAGCCGCAGGCGCCGGCCGAGCAGCGCGACGAGCACCGCGCCGAGCGTGACGCCGAGCGCGAGGTCGACGGGGTCGATGCTGGCGAGCGTCAGCATGAACAGGAGGCCGAGCCCGAGCGCGGATCCGATCACCGCCCTCATCGGCCGGGCCCCGCCGCGATCAGCTCGGCAGCCGCCTGCTCGCCGATCGCCAGCAGTGGCTCGGGCCACAGCCCGAGCGCGAGCACGACGGCGGCGACTACGAGCGCCACCGCCTGCTGACCGCGCGCGGCCGGGCGGGCGGGCATGCGCCGCTCGCGCTCCTCGCGTGGCCGCCAGCGGTCGTGCTGGTAGATCTGGAAGAGGTAGACGAACGACAGCGCGCCGCCGAGGAACAGCAGGACCACGGCGGCGATGCTGCCAGCGTCGATGCCGGCTTCGAAGAGCGCCGCCTTGCCGAAGAAGCCGGCCGTCGGCGGCACCCCCGCGACGCTGAGCACGCCGATCAGGAACGCGGCCGCCATCAGGCGCCCCTGCAGCTCGCTGGTGAGGAACAGCAGCGTCTTGTTCAGCGAGTTGGCGACGCTGAAGATCACGGCGGCGGCGAGGCCGATCGGGCCGCCGAGGCCGAGCGCGACGAGCACGTAGCCCGCGTGCCCGATCGACGAGTACGCGAGCACCTCGCGCGTGCCGCGCCGGGCGATCGCCTGCAGCGCGCCGTAGGCGATGCTCATCGTCCCGATCACGATCAGCGCGCCGGCGCTGATCTCCAGCTCGCGCGGCAGGATCGCGCCGCCGAAGCGCAGCAGGCCGTAGGCGCCGATGTTCGCCAGCGCGCCGGCGAACATCGCCGCCGTGTGCGGGGAGACGGCGAGGTAGACCGACGGCAGCCAGAAGTGAAACGGAAACAGCCCGAGCTTGATCCCGAACGCGACGAAGAACGTGATCGCGATCAGGATCGCTGTGTTCGGGTCGATCGGCGCGGCACGCTCGGCGATCGCCAGCATCTCGAGCGTTCCGGTCGCGCGATACAGCGCCCCGATCGCGATCAGGAACAGGAACGAGCCGACGAGGTTGACGACCGCGAAGATGAACGCCGCGCCGAATCGCTGCCCGCCGCCGCGCGCGGCCGTCAGCGCGTAGGCGGCGATCATCGCCAGCTCGAAGAAGACGTAGAAGCTGAAGACGTCGCCGGTGAGAAAGAGCCCGGTCAGCCCGAGCCCCATGAACAGCGTCAGCGCGGGCGTCGCCCGCGCGACGACGCCCGTGATCACCGCCTGCAGCAGCGAGGCGGCCAGCACGCCGCAGCTGACGACGGCGAAGACGGCGCCGAGCGCGTCGACGCGCAGCCGGATGCCGACGTCGACCGGCCAGCCGCCGGCGACGATCTCCTGCGGTCCGCGCGTCGCGACCTGACCGAGCAGGACGGCGAGCACGACGAAGGTCGCCAGCAGGACGCCGACGGCCAGCAGGCCCGGCCCGCGGCGCCGGCCGTCGAGCAGGGCGAGCACGATCGCTGCCGGCCAGAGGATCGCCAGTGGCAGGGCGATCAGGCTCATGAGACCGACTCGTCGTGCGCGCGCGCCCGCTGCTCGGCTTCCTGCAGCTCGCGCTCCTCGTCGAGCGCTGCGGTGTGCGCCTCGCTCTCGGCCGCGGCCGCTGCCTGCTGACGTGACAGCTCGTCGAGGTCGACGCTGTGACGCGCGCGGTAGACGCCGAACGACAGCGCCAGCAGCACGGCCGTCACGGCGAAGCCGATCACGAGCGCGGTCAGCGTCATCGCCTGCACGAGCGGATCGGCGATCCCGACGTCGTCGGGCAGCGGCTGGATCGGCGCGCGGCCGCGCGTCAGCCCCGACGACATCAGCGTCAGGTTCGCCGCGTTGGAGACGAGCACGAGTCCGGCGACGACGCGGAACAGGTCGGCCTTCAGCAGCAGGAACACGCCGCTGCCGAACAGGATGCCGATGACGATCGCGAAGAGGAGGTTCACAGCTCGCGCTCCTGCGCCGCCGCGAGCGCGTCGATGATCGTCACGGCTGCCCCGAGCACGAGCAGGAAGACGCCGATGTCGAAGACGACGGCGGTGATCAGCTCCAGCGAGCCGACGTGCACGGGCCCGTCGCCGGGCGGCGGCCAGTGCTCGAGCGGAGCGCCGCCGAGCAGCAGCGGCACGATGAAGACCGCGGCGGCGACCGCGAGCCCGGCGAGCGCGACGGTCGGCGCGTGGCGGATCGGGAGGGCGTCGACGACCGCTGTGCGGCCGAACGCGAGGAACTGCAGCAGGACGCCGAGCGCCGCGACGATGCCTGCCGAGAAGCCGTCGCCGACGTCGGTGTAGCCCTTGACGAGGATCGCCGCCGCGACGACGAGCGTCGGCGCGAGCAGGCCGCGAGCCACCATCTGCGTGAGCACGCTCGTCATGCGCGCAGCCTCGTGCGCAGGAGCATCGCGACGGCGATCATCGCGACCGCGACGACGGTGATCTCGACGAGCGTGTCGAGACCCCGGAAGTCGGCCAGGATCACGGTCACGATCGCGTTGCCGTGCGCTTCCTCGGCGAGCGCGATGTGCTGCTCGGCCGAGCCGTCGAGCGGGATCGGGCGCGAGAACGCCGACCAGACGACGAGCGCCGTGACGATCCCCGACACCGACGCGATCACGGCATCGCGGACGCGACGCGAGCGCGGCGGGCGCAGGTCCGCCTCGCGCCGCAGCACGTCGCGCGGCAGGAGCGCGAAGACGCCGACGAACAGCAGCATGAAGATCGTCTCGATCAGGACCGCGACGAGCGCGACGTCGGGCGCGCCCATCAGCGAGTACGCGATCGCCAGCGCGAAGCCGACGCCCGACAGCGTCAGCGCGAGCCCGAGGTGCCGGCGCGGCATCGTGACCGCGACCGCTGCCAGCGCGCAGACGGCGAGCGCGACGACGAGCGGTGCGTCGGAGGCGATCACCTCCCCGACGCGGTAGGCGCCCTCGAACGGGGTGAAGATCAGGCCCAGGGCGACGAGCCCCGAGGCCGGCAGGATGACGGCGGCGACGCGGCTGCGCAGGTCGCGCACCTCGATGTCGTGCAGCTGGTTGGAGAGGCGGTTGAGGCCGCGCAGGAAGATCACGTAGACGTGCTCGGGCCCGAAGCGCGTGCCGAAGCGCTCGACGATTCCCAACGGCGCCTCGAGCACGCGCCGGCCCATGAAGAGCATCAGCCCGAGCGCATAGACGCCGAGCGCCATCAGGTTCTCGGCGCGGGCATCGAGGTGATAGGCGGCGTCGAGCTGCACCGGACCGGCGTGCGTGACCGCGGCCGCGTCGCGCGCCAGGTCGGCGAAGGGCCCGACCACGACGCCGCCGATCATCACGAGCGCGCCGAGCAGCGCCACCGGCCAGATCAGCCGCCGCTGCACGGGCTGCGGGGTGCAGCGCGGCGGGCCGAGGAAGATGCCGCACCAGAAGCGTGCCATGTAGGCGAAGGTGAGCGCCGCGCCGGCGACGGCGAGCACGGCCAGCGCCGTGCTGTGCTCGAGCGCGGCCTTGAAGAACAGCTCGTCCTTGAAGAAGCCGATCGTCAGCGGCAGCGCCGCGATCCCGGCCACGGCCGCGCCGCTGCCCGCCGCCAGCAGCGGCATCTGGCGCGCCAGCCCGCCGAGATCGGGCAGCGCCTTGGCTCCCGTCGCCTCGGTCACGGCGCCGGCGGTCATGAACAGCGCGCTCTTGGCGAGCGCGTGGGCGAGCACGTAGAAGCACGCCGCCGCCGCGCCGGCGCTGCCGCCGACGCCGAGCATCGTCACGACGTAGCCGTACTGGGAGATCGTCGAGTACGCGAGCACGCGCTTGAGGCCCTGGGCGGTCAGCGCCAGCATTCCTCCGACGGCCATCGACGCCAGGCCGACGACGAGCAGGGCGTCGAGCAGGTCGCCGTTGAGCGCGAGCAGCGGGTGGATCCGGCTCAGCAGGAAGACGCCGGCCGCGACCATCGCCGCCGAGTGCAGGTAGGCCGACACCGGCGTCGGCGCGGCCATCGCCCGCGGCAGCCAGAAGTGAAACGGCACCTGTGCGCTCTTGGCGAGCGCCGCGACGGCGATCAGCGCCACGGCGACCGTGACCGTCGTGCTGTCGCCGGCGAGCGCGAACAGCTCGGGCAGCTGCGTCGTGCCGTACTCGACGCGCAGCATCAGGATCCCGACGAGCATCAGGACGGCGGACACGGCGGTGACGAGCAGCGCCATCAGGGCCGACAGGCGCGCGTCGCGGTTGTGACGGTCGAAGCTGATCAGCAGCCACGACGCGACCGCGGTGAGATCCCAGAAGACGAACAGCAAGATCAGGTCCTGCGCCGTCACGAGTCCGATCATCGAGACGAGGAACAGGACCATCGCGGCGTGCAGCCGGATCTCGTCGCGGCGCGGGCGTCCCTGCGCCGCGAGATGGCGCGGGACGTATGCCGTCGCGTAGAGGAAGACGAGCGCGCCGATCCCTGCCGCCAGCAGTCCGTAGAGCGCCGCGAGCCCGTCGAGCTCGAACGCCAGCCGCAGGTTCCAGGTCGGTGCCCAGGGCACGTCGAATCCCCCGCCTCCACTGAGCCACACGGCCGCGATCACCGCAAAGGTGCCGCCAGCGATGGCGACAGCGGTTCCCGCAAGTCGTGTGACGCGCCGATCCGTCAGCAAGTTCCCCGACAAGGCCTGATGCGATGGCCGCCAGCGTTCGCTGCGAGCACCCCGACGGCGAGGGTGCACTCGGTGACCGCGGCCTTTGTGCGGTCGGTCATACCCTGACGGTACCCCAGTCCGGCGGTCGGTGGCCGCGTGGCGATGTCATCCTCCCCGACCGGGTGCGACGCGGACGTACTGCCGCGGTCGCCATCATGGTGGAGTATTCCGAGCTTCGCGACGCGATCGATCCGGGCCGCAAGATCTCAGCGCCCGGGCCGCCGCCACGACACCGAGCAACCTTGCCACACATCGTCAATCAGCGCACCGCGTCTCCGGCCGCCCCGAGACGCATGACTCTCACCGCCGTCTCGTCGCGCGTGACGTCGACCGGCGCGGCAACGCGACCGCTCGGTGTCAGGGGCGGCTAGGACGCCATGCGGCCGCAGCGCGCAGACGACCCCGTCGTCACTGAAGGCACCTCCGGCGGCGGGTCGGCCGGCAAGCGGCCGCCGGCTCCCGCTCCCGTGAGCCCCGGCGGGCGCTCCCGGCTGCGCCCGGAGATCCAGGCGCTGCGGGCGCTCGCGGTGCTGACCGTCGTCATCTACCACGTCTGGCCGTCGGCGATGCCCGGCGGCTTCATCGGCGTCGACGTGTTCTTCGCGATCTCCGGCTTTCTGATCACCGCGCATCTGCTGCGCGAGGTCGAGGCGACCGGCAGGCTGGCGCTGTGGCGCTTCTGGGCGCGGCGCGCGCGGCGCCTGCTGCCGGCGGCGCTGCTGACGCTGCTCGTCTGCGCGATCGGCACGCTGCTGCTGACGCCGCAGGCCTACTGGCAGCAGTTCCTCACCGAGATCACCGCGAGCACCGCGTACATCCAGAACTGGCACCTCGCCGCAGACGCCGTCGACTACCTCGCCTCCGAGAACCGCCCGTCGCCCGTGCAGCACTTCTGGTCGCTGTCGGCCGAGGAGCAGTTCTACGTCCTCTGGCCGCTGCTGATCGTCGCCGCCGCGTGGACGGCGACGAGGCGCAAGCGCGCCGCGATCAGCGCCACGCTCGTGACCGTCACCGGCCTCAGCCTGCTGTACTCGATCACGGAGACGGCCTCCAATCCGGCCGCGGCGTACTTCGTGACGCCGACGCGCGCCTGGGAGTTCGGCGCCGGCGGGCTGCTGGCGCTGCTCGGCGCCCGCGCCCAGCTGCCCGATCGCTCCCGCGCGCTGCTCTCCTGGGCGGGCCTGGCGGCGATCATGTACGCGGCGATCTTCTACAGCACGGAGACGCCGTTTCCCGGCTCGGCGGCGCTCGTGCCGATCCTCGGCGCGCTGGCCGTCATGCACGCCGGGATGCCGCAGGCGCGCTGGGCGCCGTCGCGCATGCTGCAGATCGCGCCGGCGCAGTTCCTCGGCGGGATCTCCTACTCGGTGTATCTGTGGCACTGGCCGCTGCTCGTGTTCATCCCGTTCGTCGTCATCGATCCCAACCCGATCGCGAAGGGCATCGCCGTCGTCGTGCTCACCGTGCTCGCCGCCTGGGCGACGAAGGAGCTCGTCGAGGATCCGGTCCGGCGCAGCACGTGGCTGACCGCCGAGCCGCGCGTGACGTTCGCCGTCAGCGGTGCCGCGACCGCGATCGTGGCGGCCGTCCTGGCCGTCGGCGCGACGCACGTCCAGGCACACATCCAGGAGGCCGAGCGCGAGTCCGCCAGGGTCGCCTCCAATCTGCCGGACTGCTTCGGCGCCGCCGCGCGCGACCCCGAGCATCCCTGCGAGAATCCCGACCTGCGCCACGAGGTCGTGCCGCTGCCGGTCGCCGCCAAGACCGAGGACTACGCGCCCTGCGACGGCTTTCACCGTGACCGCGAGATCAGCGTCTGCGCGTTCGGCGTGCCGCGCGACGAGGCCAAGCGGACCGTCGCGCTCGTCGGCGACAGCCACGCCTCGCACTGGCGCGCGCCGATGAACGAGATCGCGCGCGAGCGGGGCTGGCGCGGACTGTCGATCACGCGCACGAGCTGCCCGTTCTCGACGGCGACGAAGCACACGCCCGAGCCGACGCGCTCGCGCTGCCGCCGCTGGGTCAAGGACCTGCCGCGCTACCTGCGCGCGCACCCCGAGATCGACACGCTGTTCGTGGCCGGGATCACCGGCGGCACCGTCAACGTGCCGGCCGGGCGCACGATGTTCCAGGCGAAGGTCAACGGCTATCTCAACGCCTGGCGGTCGCTGCCCGACACGATCAAGCACATCGTCGTGATCCGCGACACGCCGAAGATCTTCGCCGACACGGTCGACTGCATCGAGCGCGCGATCGACGCCGGCGAGCGCGCCGGGCTGCGCTGCGCGGTGCCGCGCGAGGCAGCGCTCGAACCCGATCCGCAGGTCGTCGCCGCGCGCGTCGCCAACTCACCGCGAATGCAGGTCATCGATCTCAACGACGTCCTCTGCAACGAGCGCGCCTGCTTCCCCGTCATCGGCGGCGTGCTCGTCTTCAAGGACGCGCACCACTTCACGCTCATCTTCGCCGAGACGCTCCGCCAGCCGCTGGAGCGCGTCATCCGGCGCGCGACGGCGGGCTGGGGCGACTGAGCGCTGAGTTGCCGCTGCGCGCGGCGGGTCTCTGCTCGAGATCGGCGCATGAGTGCTTCTCAAGCCGCTCGACCACGCACCCTGCTCTGCGCGACAGACCGGTTATCGGTGCATCATTTGAATGCCGAGAGTATTCGAAAGCGGGTGAAAGTGGTTGCATGCGTCGGCGGCGAAGAGTACGCTGCCTTACCGTCAAGTCTGCGCCGTAACCGCAATTGCGCCTTTGGATGGCAGCGGCATCCCGTCGAGCTACTCGCGGGCGACGGTGCACTACCTCAACGGCGGCGGACGCGAGGTCAACGTCGCTTCCCCCGGCGGGCACATCATGACCCGCGAGTACGACGAGCACCACAACGTCGTTCGCAGCCTCACGGCCGCCAACCGTGAGCGCGCCCTCACGGCCGGCGATACGCCAGCCCGAGCGCGCGAGATCGACACCGTCAGCAGCTACGATGCCACCGGCCTCGAGCTGCGCGAGCAATGGGAGCCCCAACACGAGATCACGCTTCCGAGCCTCCAAGTCGTGCAGGCCCGGCGGCACACGGTCACGACATACGAGTCCGATGGCTCCCATCTCCCGACGACCGTGCGCGTCGGCGCAGAAGTCGTGGGTCAGTCAACCGACGCGGAGGAGCGCACGACGAGCTACGACTACGACGCGACCGGCAAGACGCTGCGCAAGCCGACGACGACGGTCGTCGACCCTGACGGGCTGAAGCTTGCCACGAAGGTCGCCTATGACCCTGGCACTGGCTTGGAGGTCAGCCGCACGCTGCCCGCGGGCAACGCGAATGGCAGCGACGCCGGTACGACGCGGACGATCTACTACACGGCCGGCACGAACACGCAGGACTCAGCGTGCGGCGACAAGCCGGCCTGGGCGAACCTGGTCTGCAAGATCGCCCCGGCAGCGCAGCCGACGAGCATCCCGCCGAGCGGCACACTGCCGCCGATCCCGACGAGCACGTACGAATACGACCGCCTCTCGAACGTCACGACCAGGGTCGACGCCGAGGGAAGCGCGTCACGCACCACGAGCTACGGTTACGACGCTTCCGGGCGCCTGCTGACCGAGACGATCACGGCGACCAGCGGGCAAGCTCTGCCGACGGTAACGCATGGCTACAGCTCGAGCACCGGGCGCGCGACCACGCTGTCGACGAGCAGCCCCGCCCAGACGATCACCCGCGTCCATGACTCCATCGGTCGCGAGACGCAGCACACCGACGCAGACGACGTGACGACGACGACGTACGATCTCCTGGATCGTCCGACCACGATCGATGATGGCAAGGCCGTGCAGACATTCGGCTACGACCCCGTGCGTGGCATGCTGACCAGCGTGAGCGATCCGCAGGTCGGTGTCTTGGGCGGAACCTACGATGCCGATGGCGCGATCGCCACGAAGACCTATCCCAACGGCCTCACGGCGACCACGACGACCAACGAGGCCGGAGCGCCGACCAAGCTGCACTACGTCAAAGCCAGCAACTGCGGCGCGTCATGCGACTGGCTGCTCTCCCAGGTGGAGATAGGGATTCACGGTCAGCAGGTCTCGCAGATGACGACGACGCAGACCGGTGAGCACTCCGCCGACAGCTACACCTACGACGCCGCCGGGCGCCTCACGCTCAACGGCGACATCACCGGCAACCCGTCTGCCTGCACCGTCATCGGCCACCAATACGATCCCAACAGCAACCGCAAGCAAGTCGAAACCCGCGGGCCCGGGCCCAGCGGCGAATGCCGTGACGCTGGCGAGAGCACCGTCCAAACGACGAGCCACGACGAAGCGGATCGCATCACGACCAGCGGCTTCGACTACGACGCGTTCGGGCGCACCCTCACGGTCCCCGCAGCGCACGCCGGCGGCAGCGAGCTCACGAGCACGTATTACACCAACGACCTCGCACGCAGCATCACCCAGTCAGGCTTGACGCGGACGTACAGCCTCGACCAGCCCGGCGCCTGCGCGTACGTACCACGAGCGGGTCTACGACCTCGACGGAGACCTACCACTACGCGAGCACCGAGGACAACGGGCTCGACAGCCCAACCTGGATCGCCGAGAACACGACCGGCAGTCCATACACCCGGTACATCACCGGCGTCGACGGCGATCTCGCCGCCATCCGCGA
The DNA here is from genome assembly GCA_030690545.1 of Solirubrobacteraceae bacterium. GTDB lineage: Bacteria > Actinomycetota > Thermoleophilia > Solirubrobacterales > Solirubrobacteraceae > CADCVQ01. Next base: position 9,182 of record JAUYGN010000050.1, on the reverse strand, counting down.
CACCAGCGGGACTCGCCTGCAACTCGTCAACTTGCACGGGGACGTCGTGGCCGACGCATCGTCCGATCCCGTGATCACACAACTCGGGGACACGTCTGACAGCACATCGTTCGGGCTGCCCGGAGCTCCTTCTGAGCGAGCCTTCGGCTGGCTCGGCGCAAAGCAGCGCTCGACCGAACTGCCGAGCGGAGTCATAGCCATGGGCGTGCGCACGTACGTACCTTCGCTGGGACGCTTTCTGCAGGTCGATCCGGTACTGGGCGGCTCGGCCAACGCCTACGAATACGCCTTCCAGGACCCGATCAATATGTTCGATCTGGATGGCCGTTTGCCACGGTGGTTGAGGGAGGTGCAGAAGCGAATTATCAAGATTACGACGGGGGTGGCCCGGGCTACAAAGAAAGCCGTGTCAGTCGCCGCCAAACAGGTGAAGGCACTCATATTGCGAGGGGCACTCAAGGCCGGGCTGAAGTATGCGCCCGCGGCCTGCTTTGGATGGCGGGTGAGCGAGCAGTTCAGTCGTAGTGGCCATGTACTCTCAGTCAGGAGCCTGAGTATGACCCTTTTTTCGTGTGCGCCGTTCGGATTCTGGGTCAAAACCTAACCATGCGAGTATCGTTGAGTCGACGTTGGCGACTCTGGCGATCGGCATGGTTTGCGATCCTCAGTGGCTCACTGACATGCATGACTATCGTTTATGGTCTGTCAAGTGACTCCTGGGCCGATGCTCGTCTTGTTGGGCCTAGTGATTGGTGGGACCATCGTATGGATCGTGCGCTTTACGCCTCGGCCGCGACTGGCGCTTGGAATTGGACTTATCATTTCATATTCGGCGCACCTGTTCGTCGACAAAAGCATCGTTCGTGATATTGTGGCGCTGATTTTGTGGTTGCTGCTGGCATACCTGCTCTGCGATCGTCGCGGCAGCAATGGGCGGACTAACGTCACCCCGGCAAAGGATGGGCCAGCCGCTTCGGGATCAGCGTAGGAACGCTAGCTACTGGTAACCTTGAGGTGGCGACTATGCTCAAGGGCCGCATTGACGCACTCCGAGGCAAGCGATGAATGATGAGTCAGGTCACACCGTAGATGGCCGTGAGGCTGAGCGAGCATTGATTGACGCCAAGTTCGCGAGGGACCGGGACGCTCTGGTGGCGCTGGCCACCGATGCGAGCAAGCCTGATCTTGTGCGAGTGTCGGCCCTGCAATCGTTGCGAAGGCATCCAGATGTCGACCTGCTGCCAAGTCTCGTACGTCTGCTTGATGATCGCGGTGAAGGTGTGGCATTGACTGCGATCGGGGCGATCGCCCGGATCGATGGTCCAGAGGCAACGCGTGTGCTTCAGGACGCGCTATTTCGGTACGATGGAGTGACGACGGCGTGGGTGATCAAGTTCCTGGCTGATAGACGAGCGCTGTCGCAAGGCGCTGCGGTCGAGTTGCTCTCGAGCAGCGAGCGGACAGTCCGTCATGGCGCCGTAATGGCACTGGCAAGGACCGGGAATAGTGAGAGCGCGCCAGCGCTGCTCGCCGCTGCGCGTCGCGAGAAGGGTCGCTTGAGGCGGGCGGCGATGCGTGCCTACGTGCGCGTAGTCCTTCGCGGAAGACGGACTACGGCGAAATGCTGAACGTCCAGGGCCGACGGGGACGCTGCACATTATCGTCAAATAGCTCTAGTGGTTAAGCAGTGCGTCGACCGATTCGCAGGTCGGCCGTGAGGCGCAAGCGCTGGGCAGATCCCATCGACCGCGAGCAGTTCGACGAGTTCGCTCGGGCGCGTTCAAGCCACGACGTGCCCGCGCTCCTCGCCATCGCGAAGGCCCAAGACCGCTCGGACCTCGTGCGTGTCTTCGCCCTGCGCCGCCTCCGCAAGTCCGAAGACGCGAACCTGCTCCCCGACTTCGAGGCTCTCATCAACGATCGCGAGCAGAGCGTTCGGCTTCAGGCCCTTACGGCTATTGCGAGGATCGACGGAAGCGATGCCACTCGCGTGCTCACCGAAGCGCTGGATCATCATGATCCGCCGCTGGTGTCCTGGGCGCTCAAGCATCTTTCGGATCGACGAGCGCTGTCCGTGCAATCCGCAATCGAGCTCATCGATAGTGAGCATTTCATGGTGCGCTGGGCGAGCGTGAGGGCACTGGGTCGGATGAGAGGCGGTCGCGCTGCAACGGCGCTTCGCGATCGGGCAGGACAGGAGAGGGGGAGCCTCAGACGAGTCGCGTTGCGCGGCTACTTGCGAGTCCGATTGCGCGGATGACTCGATAGAACAGGCCTTGGTGGCACCGATGACGGAGATTCGACACCCTATGGTTGCCCAAGACGTCGCCGATCGCATCATCGGCTGGTGGGTCGATCTTGAACACGTTGACTGGGATCGCGATGGGGCCGTTGTCCGGATCCCCGTCGAGAAGGCCGACGTCAAGGTCAAGTTCGGCGTGTCGCGTGCCAAAGGGCCAGGGGTGTATCGTCATCAGCTAACGCTTCGGGAGGTCACAGATCTTGCCGTGGAGCACGATGGCGGCTACCCGTTTGCACAACCCATTGAAGGTGTCGTGCTCGATGTCGCAAAAGGCGACATACATATGAGCCTTGGGTTCGGATCGACACTGCTGGTTCGTACACGCTCGCTGGACGCCGGAGTCGTCATCCTGGAAATGCGATCGGTCTAGGATTCGGCCGTGCTTCCGGATAGGCGGCAGGCCAGTGAGGACTGGTTCGTGGAACCTTTGGAATGGGCGTTCATCGTTGCGTGCTGCCTCGCGGGAGGCTGGCTCCAAGGCGATCGGCTCAATGAGTGGCCATTGTCGCTGCTCGGCTTCGCGGCAGGCATGCTCATCGGCGCGTACATGCTCCGCTATGCGCGACCGTTGTGGGCAAGGTCGTCAGCGCGTTCGCTCCGATAGCGAGACCTTCGTCGTGCGGTGGGCCGCCGTCAAGGCGCTTCGGAGGATCAGTGGTCGGGAAGAGCGTCACACCCTTCGTGAAGTCGTCGCAAGGGAGAGAACGTGGCTGAAGCTGCATGCGCTGTTCGCGTACGTCTGCGTGTCGATGCGGCGTAGTCGGGCACCTCAGTAGCCGGCGGCAAGCCGACAGAGACCGAAGCGGGTTCGTGCGTCCAGCACGCTGGGAAACACGCGCCCCAAGCGAATCGACGACAGGACGCAATCGCGGCGAGCTGCGGCTCAGCGCGGCGAAGCGCCAGATCCCGAGCGGGCCGCGGGCCGCGGCCGCGCGCAGTCGTTGCTGATCGCGGCGGCGATCATCTCGCTGCGGTGGCGGTAGCCGGCCGCGGTGGCGTGCAGCCCGTCGCGCAGGGGCGCGGCGCCGCTGCGCACGGCGTACTCCCAGTTGATCACGACGAGCCGCCGGTCGCGGCGCTTCTCCTGATGCAGCACGCGGTTGAGCAGGCGGTAGTCGCCCTTGCGCTTGGGCCGGATGATCGTGGGCCAGATGACGCAGGTCTGGGCGGACAGCAGCGACATCGTGCGGCGCAGGCGATCGGCGAAGCGGCGCGGGTCGGGCCCGTCGTTCGTGCCGAGGCTGACGACGACGGTCGCCGGGTCCATCCTGTTCAGCGCGATCCGCATGAGCCGCATCCCGGCCGGCGTCGTGATGCCGTTGCGCACGCTGCTGACGACGTTGCGCTCGGCGAGCAGGGGGCTGAGGAAGGGGTGCGTGCCGACGGCCAGCGAGTCGCCGACGATCAGGACGTCGCCCTCGCTGGCGAGCGCCGGCAGGGGCGCTGCCGTGCCGGCCAGCAGGCCGAGCACGCCGAGCAGGCCACCGCGCAGGCAGCCGCGCAGCGTCCGCCGACCGGCGTTCCCGGCGCGGCCACGAGCTCGTTCCTCAATCCGTGGGTTCATGGAAGCTCCCCTTCCCCCGACGGCCGCCCCGCGCGGCCGTCGGTGTGCATTATCCGCGTGCGGTCAAGCGGCGGGTGACGGTCGTCGAATCGCCGGCGTCGGGGGTCGCCTCGACCTGCAGCGTGACGCGCAGCGCGCGCCGGCTTCCCATCGCGCTGCGCAGCCGCGCCACCTGGGCGCCCGTCAGCCGGACGCGCACGATCCTCGACTCGGCGGCCTTCAGCTTCGCCGTCGTCGCGCGCAGGCGGATCGAGGCCGCGCGCCGGCGGTTGCGGGGCTTGTCGCGCTCGGTCACGGTGCCGGTCACGGCCACCTCGCAGATCGTGTCGCAGCCGACGCGGATCGGCAGCGTGCGCGTGCCGAACAGGTTGACGGTGCGCAGCACGCGCAGCGTCAGGTCCGGGCCGAGCGGCGGCGGCAGGGTCGGCAGGCGGGGCGGCGGCGGGTGACCGAGCGGCGACGTCGCGGCGCACGGCGGCGCCTGCGGCGCGGCGAGCTTGAACTGCTGCACGCGGTGGTTGCGCGTGTCGGTCACGGTCAGCGTGCCGGTGCAGTCGACGACGACGCCGGTGGGGTTGACGAACTGGCCCGGTCCGATCCCGCGCTCGCCGAACATCCCCAGGCGCTCGCCGTTGGGCCCGAACTGCTGGATGCGGTTGTTGCCGCGGTCGGCGACCCACAGGTTGCCGCCGGCGTCGAGCGCGATCTGCGCGGGCGCCGCCAGCTTTCCGAGCGCGCGACCGGAGCCGCCGAACTGGGTGACGTAGCCGCCCTGCGCGTCGTACACGGTGATCCGGTGGTTCGTGGAGCTGACGTACGTGCGGGAGCCGTCGGGCGTGACCGCGACGCCGCGCACGGTGCCCCTGTCCGTCCAGGCGCCGAGGTACCGACCGGCTGTCGTGAAGCGCGCGATCCGCCGGTTGCCGCTGTCGGCGACCGTGATCACGTTGCCGGCGATCGCGAGCGCCGACGGGTCGCGCAGCCGGCCGGGGCCGCTGCCCAGCGCGGCGATCGTGCGCGCCGGCCGGCCGGTCGCGCGCGAGAAGACGAAGATCCGCGCGCGGCGCTGGTCGAGCACGTAGGCGTTGCCAGCGGCGTCGAAGGCGACCGCGGCGGGCCGTCGCAGGATCGTCGGGCCGGGGGCGGGGGAGCCCCACGAGGAGGCGATCGAGCCATCCGGGTTGAGGAACTCGACGCGCCCGTTGACGGAGTCGGCGACGGCACGGATGCCGCTGGCGTCGGCACCGACGCCGAGCGGCGTGTTGAACTGGCCTGCCGCGCGACCCGACCGGCCGAACGAGCGCAGCAGCCGGCCGCTGCGGTCGAAGACGTCGATCCGGTCGTTGCCGGTGTTCGTCACGTACACCGCCCCGCTGCGGTCGGCGGCGATCGCGCGCGGGTAGGCGAGCCTGCCCGGACCGGTGCCGTAGCTGCCCCACCGCGCGACGTACTTGTAGGCGGGCGCGGGGCCGAAGCGCATCACGCGCTGGTTCATGTCGTCGGCGACGAAGACCCGGCCCTGCGGGTCGATCGCGACGCCGAACGGGAAGCTGAACTGGTTGCGACCTGCGCCCTCGCCGGCGCCGACGGTGCGGATCACGCGCCCGCTGAAGTCGGTCACGACGAGCCGGTGGTTGTGGTCGTCGGCGATGATCAGCCGCTGGCCGCGCACCGCCAGGCCGCGCGGGTAGGCGAGCAGGCCGGGCGGGATGATCTCGGTCGCGTTGGAGCCGTCGAGGTTGAAGCGCTGGACGCGGTCGTTGCGGCTGTCGGAGACGAACACGAAGTTGCCCGCGGTCACCAGGGCGCCGCCGGCCGGCGCATCGTTGCCGCCGCCCGGGCCGAAGTTGAACTGGCCCACGGCGGTGCCCCGGCTGCCGAAGGTGCCGATCAGCCTGCCGCCGGCGTCGAAGCGGTCGACCCGGGCGTGACCGCTGCTGGCGACGAACAGCGTGTTGTCGGCCGCGACCGCGACCGCTCCGATCGACGTGAACTCGCCGGGGCGCAGGCCGGCGAGACCGACCTCGCGCACGAACCGGCCGTCGGGCGTGAAGACCTGCACGACGCTCGAGGACTGGTCGGCGATGTAGACGAGGCCGTCGGGTCCGATCGCGACGGTCTGCGGGAAGCGCATGACGCCGCCGCCGCGCTGGCCGATCTGCGACGAGCTCGTGTACGGGCAGACCGGCGCGGCGCCGGGGCAGGACGTCTGGGCGGAGGCGCTCGCGGGCAGCGCAAGGGTCGGCAGCGCGAGCGTCGCAAGCGCGGCGAGCATGACGATCGCGAAGTCGCCGAACCGGCGATGGGGGCTGCGGGCCATCGCCGCTTCAACCACGGCGGGCGACGATAGTCGCGGCTCTCCGCCGCGTCTGCACGAACGCGTGCGGCCGGCGCCGCGGTCGAGGTCGTCGACCGACGGGTCAGCGAGCGGGCGTCAGTCAAGCTCAGGCGGCCGCTGCTCGCGGCGCAGCTGCGGGTCATCCGTGCCGTCGGCCTCGCTCGGCAGCAGCTCGAACCAGACGTGGCTGCTGTCTGTGTGGATGCCCCAGCGCTCCGTCAGGCCGCCGACGATCAACAGGCCCCGCTTGCCGACGACATCCTCGATGCCGTGATCGCGGACGTCGGAGACGAAGCCGCGGCCCTCGTCGATCACCTCCCCGTACACGTGACCGGCCGCGACGCTGACGCGCAGTCGGATCTCGCCGACGCCGTACCGGACGGCATTCGTCGTCAGCTCGGAGACGACGATGAGCAGGTCCGTCAGCTGCTGTGCGGGCAGCTCGTCGCAACAGCGCGCGTTGACCGCGTGCCGCACGACCGACGGTGCATCGATGCTGCGCGGCACCTCGACGGACAGCTCAGCCGCCAACGAACCCTCCTTGCCTCCAACGAACGCCAGACGTGGCGCCACTACCCGGATCGCGGCGCACCAAACATCGGTACATCGCCCGGCCCGCGCCCGTCCTCGCCACCGGTGTCCGCGATCCGCTGACCGTGGCACGCTGGTCAGCCCGCTTGTCTTCCCGTTGGTGCTCAATGGCCCGACTAGGCTCGCGCCGTCCAAGTTCCGATCGGAGGCAAGCATGAGGCAGGACGCAGGGGTCAGGCGCCATGGTGGGCGTAGATTGAGGAGCGCGCTGCTGGCGACGCTCGCCGCCGCTGGTGGGTTGGCGGTCACGGCCGCGGGCGCCTCGGCGGCGACCGAGATCGGTCAACCGGTCACGCCGAACATCGCAGGCCAGTGTCTGATCGGAACGGAGCTCGCCGTGCAGACGTCGGTCTCGAGCGGCAACTCGTACGCCGTCCCCGCGGCGGGCACGCTGACGTCGTTCTCGACGCGGGCCTGGGTGCCGCTGAGCGGCGTCGGCGCGAGCGCACAGCTGAGCCTCGCGGTCTACCGACCGACCGCGACGCCCGGCGAGTACCTCGTCGTCGGCGTCAGCGAGGCGCTCGAGCTCGGCAACAGCGCGCCGGCGTCGCCGATCGTCACGCCGATCACGCCGATCGCCGTAGAGGCCGGGGACCTGCTCGGGATCGTCAACCAGACGAACGCGGTCAACCGCTGCGCGGCGTTCACGCTCAGCAGCGCAGACGACATCGAGATCGCGCTCTTCGCCGGAGCACCGGTTGCCGGCGACGTCGTCGAGCTGGAGTCGCCGCCGGTAACGGACAACTTCCGCCTCAGCATCGCGGCGAACTTCATCGCGACGTGCGACTCGGCGCTCGCCCCCGTCGGCTGCTGGCACTTCGACGAGACGAGCGGCACGACGGCCGCGGACGCGTCGTCGTTCGCCAATCACGGCGAGTACGTCAACGGGCCGGTGCTCGGCATCCTCGGCGTGCGCAACACGGGCATCACGCTGGATGGCGTCAACGACTTCGTGCGCGTCCCGCATGACGCGAGCCTCAACGTCGGCGACAGCTTCTCGCTCGAGGGCTGGGTGAAGCGCAGCTCGACGACGAGGACGCACACGCTCATGAACAAGGGCGGCACCGGGTTCCAGCTCGCGGTCATGAACGCCGCCAACGGCAACCAGGTCTGGTTGCGGCGCGCGAACGGCACGACGATCGCGCGCTCGACGGGCGAGGTCCCGGCCGACGGCCTGTATCACCACATCGTCGTGACGAAGGACGGCACCGGTGCGGGCAGCACGCGCATCTACATCGACGGGGTCGAGGGCACGACGAGCGTCGCGCCGGCGGTCCCGATCGCCAACACGACGTTCCCGCTGGCGTTCGGCACGAGCGGGAGCTCGAGCGCGGACTTCGACGAGTTCGCCGTCTACGACTCGGTCCTCACGCAGGAGCAGATCGACGAGCGGTACGAGGCCGGCGGCGGCGCGCCGCAGATCCTCTTCTGACGGCGGTCTGACGTCAGGGCAGAAGCTCCCCGCGGGCCGGTCGGCCCGCGGGGAGCTGCCATGCCCAAGCGGGTCACGACCTCGCGAGCCCGGGTTCGCGCCGGGCGCTACCCGCGCCGCCGCGGGCGGGGCATGCGCGGCATCCGGGCCTCGCGCAGGGCGGCGCGAGCCGCGGCACGTCCCGGCACGCCGTGCACAGCGCCGCCCGGGAACGCCGAGGCGCTGCCGATGAACAGGCCGCGCAGCGGCGTGGCGTAGGGCTTCAGCGACGGCACGGGTCGGAAGATGAGCTGGTCCATCGCGTAGCTGCCGTGGCCGACGTCGCCGCCGGGCAGGCTCGGGTTGCGGGCGTGCAGGTCGTCGGGGGCCATGACGTGACGCGCCAGCACGAGGTCGCGAAAGCCGGGCGCGAAGCGCTCGAGCTGCTGCTCGATCACGTCGGCGAACGCGTCGCGCGCAGCATCCGACCAGTCGACGCCGCGCGGCGTGTGCGTGTACGCCCACAGCGTGTGCTTGCCGGCCGGGGCGCGCGTCGGGTCGGCGACCGACTGCGAGCCCGACAGCAGGAACGGGCGCTCGGGCAGCTCGCCGCGCGCGACGTCGTGCAGCGCGCCGCGCAGCTGGGCGGCGCTGCCGCCGACGTGCACCGTCCCCGCCCGCCGCGCGTCGTCGTTGCTCCACGGCACCGGACCGTCCAGCGCCCAGTCGACCTTCACCGTGTCCGGGCCGTAGCGAAAGCCCACCGCGCGGCGCGTGTAGGCGTCGCCGAGCGCGTCGCCGGCGAGCCGCACGAGGCCGTGCGGGGTCGTCGTCGCGATCACCGTGCGCGCGGCGATCCGCTCGCCGCCGGCCAGCTGCACGCCCGTCACGCGCCCGCGCCGCGCGAGCACCCGCTCGGCCGGCGCGCTGACCCGCGTCTCGCCGCCGAGCTCGTGCAGCAGCCCCGCGAGCGCGC
>JAUYGN010000049.1 GCA_030690545.1 Solirubrobacteraceae bacterium | reverse complement strand
GCGGTCCATGACGCGGTCCATGGCGCGGTCGATGGCGCGGTCGGTGGCGCGGTCCATGACGCGGTCGGTGACGCGGTCGATGGCGCGGTCCATGGCGCGGTCGATGACGCGGTCCATGACGCGGTCGGTGGCGCGGTCCATGACGCGGTCCATGGCGCGGTCGATGGCGCGGTCGGTGGCGCGGTCCATGACGCGGTCCATGGCGCGGTCGATGACGCGGTCCATGACGCGGTCCATGGCGCGGTCCATGGCGCGGTCGGTGGCGCGGTCGGTGACGCGGTCCATGACGCGGTCCATGGCGCGGTCCATGGCGACCAGATCAGACGTGCCGTGCTGTCTGCGGTCAGCGGTGCCTGGTCCCGATTTATCGGCGGGCAGTTCTGGGTGGGTGGCTACTACTGGGGGCCCGCGTTCACGTCGTTCTTCCGAGAGGTCAGCAACCTCGAGCTCCCCGGCGACCTGTGGGACCGCGGACGCGCCCTGGAGGCGACAACAGAGTCTGCGTGCTGGTGGTGGCCGCACAGGCGCTTCGTGATGGTCTGCGAACGCCCGACCGTGATCCATCGCGAGCTCACAGACCCTGCACGCAACCGGGGCTGGGGATCACACCGGCTGCACAGCGACACGGGCCCCGCAGTTGCATGGCCCGACGGTTGGGGCGTCTACGCCATCCACGGCGTGCGAGTCGATCGCCAGATCGTGGAGGCACCCGAGACCCTCACCGTCGAGCAGATCCGTGGAGAGGCGAACGCAGAGGTTCGCCGCATCATGATCGACCGCTTCGGCGCCGATCGCTACCTCCGCGAGTCCGACGCGCAACTCCTCGACGACGACGCCGAGTGGGGCAAGCTGTGGAAAGTCGAGCTCGATGACGATGAGGACATCGTCATGGTCGAGTGCGTCAACAGCACTCCCGAGCCTGACGGATCGTCGAAGACGTATTGGCTCAGGGTGCCGCCAACGACGCGTACCGCGCATGAGGGCGTCGCGTGGACGTTCGACGTTCCGCCCGCCGCGTATGAGCTGGAGGCTCAGACGTGAGCACCGCCACGAAGCATTCGGCGGTGCCTGAACGCTCACTGGCTCAGTGCCTGGACGCACTGAGCCAAGCCAACGACGTTCGGTTCGCTCGAGCAGCCCTCAGGGCCGAGCTCCGTGCGCTCCCGAACTCTGAGGGCCGCGAGCGGGTCGCGAGGCTCCTGCTCAACCCACCAGCATGGATCGCGAGCATGACGATCGAGCAGCTGCTGTGCTGGCCAACCAGGGACGGCAGCGCAAGGGCATGCCGGCTCCTTGATCGTTTGCCGCACCCAACGCGCGTCAACGGATCACGGCCGGTGGGTCGCCTCACGGCACGTGAGCGGCGCGTGATCGCCGCGGCCCTGACGTCCCCGCAGGCAGTGATCGACCTGACCTACGAACTCGAGGCCGCGGCATGAACTTCCGGCCCAGGCTCGCGGAACTCGTGCTCGCCGGCGAGAAGACCGTCACGCGCCGTGCGACATCCCCGAACCCGCGCTCACCGTGGTACGCGCTGCGGTGCGGCCTCGTCGTCGGTCGCGACTCGCGTGAGGTGTGCTGGCTCGTCTTCGACCCCGAGACGAGCAAGTACCGTCGCTCGTGCGAGGGCGACACGACGGGCTACGCCTACGGCCGCGACCCGAAGACGGGCGAGACGGTCGGTCGCAACGATCCGTGCCCCTGCGGATCGGGCGACAAGTGGAAGCGATGTCACGGGCGCGGTCGATGACCACGCGCCGCGAGCCATCCGACCCGGTTCGCCGCTGCCGGCAGCTCATCGCCGAACTCGAGCTCATCAGTCAGGCCCCCGCGATGAACCTCGAACCGACACGCCCCGGCAGCGACGCGAAGGGCGGCAACCGGCCGCCGGGCGGCATCGACCGCAGAGACGACCGTGAACCCGACCACCCCCTCAAGAGCCACGAGCACTTCCGGCGCCGCCTCCACCGTTGCCGCAGCACCGCTGACTACGAGGCGCTCGCCGCAGACGCCGAAGCGGCGCTGCACGCCTGGCAGCACGCCCCGCCACCACCCAAGGACAGCCTGGCGTGGAAGGACCTCATCGCTGCCGACCACCGTCCAGCAAAGGACGTCGCGACGGCGTGGGACATCTCGGCGTCGTACGTCTACCAGCTGCGTCGTCGCCGCCAGCAACAGGAGGCAGCATGAGACCTGAGGACATTCCACGGGCAGCGATCGACGCGGCCCTGCTCGAGTCGCACGGAAGCGCTGACTACGGCCCGACCGTGCAGGACAGGACACGGCGCGTGCTCGCCGCCGCCGCCCCACATCTCGTGGACTTCGCGATGGTCACGCGAGCAGCGCGCACGCTGGCCAAAAATGTGCGTGGCGGGAACGGTGTCGTCACGCCGCGCGATCGCGACGACGCCAACATGATCATCTGCGCCGCCCTGGGGGCGAGCGACGATGCCTGATGGCTATCTCCACTTGTGGGAATGCACCCACATCCTGCGTCTGCCCGGCGGCAACCCGGACTTCAAGCGCTGCGGGCACATCTCGACCAGCCGCGGCGTCTGCCCCTACGACCACGGCGAGCCCGTGCCCCTCGTCCCGTTGACCGTGACCGTCGCCTGTTCGGACTGTCACGTCCCGATTCCGGTCGACGCCTGCTGGACGCCAGACGGCCGTCGCGTCTGCGGGTACTGCCCCATGAATTACGTCGACTGGACAGCCGCCGATGCCCGCTGATCCTCGCGCGCTGACTGCGACCGGCAAGCCGATGCGTGCGTTGCGTGCGCTCGCGAGCACGGACATCACGCAGCCGTTGACCGAGCATGGCGTCTGGCTCGTCTGTCGCGACACGTACGGCAGCGTCGTCGTGTGGCATGCGGCGCTCGCCACGCTGGTGAAGCGCGGCCTCGCGGCGCGCACAGGTGGTCGCGGCGGCTACAAGTGGTACATCACGGCTGCTGGCCGCGAGTTGCTCAGTCGGGAGAACTACGATGCCGGCTGACCGCGATCCCGGCGCGACCGGTCACGACGCCCCACCGCTGCCTGTGGTGCCCGTCCGCTGGGAGATGCACGGAAAGTTCGTGATCGCCGCCGCGAGCGAGGCCGACGCCGAACGTGCCCTTGCCGTGCTTGAGCGCGCGGGCAAGGGCTCAATGGCGGCGGCCGTGACGATCCAGATGGAGATCTGCGTAGATCCGGCGCGTCAGATCGTGACGTGGCTGCGCTCCCATCGCCGCGGGGCGCATGGCGGGGCGTTCACCTGCGTGGATGATGTCATCGCCGCGATCGAGTGGCAGTTCGGGGAGGAGGATCGCGATGTCCACTGAGCGCTGGTACGCCGGCCGCTGGGTCTACGACCGCAACCATCGCCCGCGCAACTACGTTGTGCGTCTCGTCGATCAGCCGCAGGGCGGCTTCGCGGACATCGGCGACCTCATGCGTTGGCTTGAGGGGCGCGGCCTGATTCGGCGTGAGGTTGACGCCGACGGTGACGACTACCTGGCTGGCTGGGGCGACCCGTACTGCGCGGTCGCCGCGTCGCGCAGAGACCGGTGGGAAGTCGCGACACAGGAGGCTCTCGATGTCCGCTGAGTTCAAGTGGACGCCCGAGGCGATCGAGGCAGCGAATCGAGGGATATTGGGCGGTTACAGAACCCGGCAGGTTCTCAACGCCGCCGTGGAGGCACAGCCGGTCGTTGATGCTCCGACCCGCTGTCCTCGCGATTCCGGTTGGTGTGATGGCGTCATCTGTCGTAAGCACGGGATTGAATGTCCGCGTGCCACGCCGGTAGTCGGGCTCCCACGGTGCCCGAGCTGCGGCGGTGCAGGCCATCGGCCGCGGCGCGAAGATCTGCACCTGGCGCAGCCGATCTCGTACGCCTGCCCCGCCTGCAACAGCTCGGGCGTCGACCGGCTGGTTCCGGTGTCGGAGATCCGGGCGTGGATCGAGGACGTTGAGCAGGGCGGCTGCGTCCCGACCGTTGATGTGTTTGATGAGTGGCTCGACGAGCGGGAGAGACGATGACGGTCATCGAGGTCGTCTTCGAGGCCGCCCTCGACCACATCTTTGCCGGCGGGCGCGGCAACGCCGACCACCCGTACCTACCGGCATTCGAGACGCCGCGCAGCCCATGGCCACCGCGCTAAGAGACCCTTCCGTCCGACAACCGATTACACTCCGTGATAGCTGGCGTCGTGCGTCCACATCCGCGCCAATCTCAAGCTGCGGGAGCAACCCCGCCCTGCCCCGCCACTCCCACAGGGAGGCGAGCCATGCCCGACCAGCTCACCGTCGCCGCACTCCGCGGCCTCCAAGACCTCAAACGGCGCGCACTCGTCCAGCACCCCTGCCGCGACTGCAACGACCGCCCCTGCCGCTGCGACCCCGCCCACACCCTCCCCGCCCGCGCCTACCGGCCCGCCTGCCACGGCTACGCCAACGGCTGCACCTGCGGCGCCTGTCCCCGCGCCACCACCACCCTCCACGTCATCACGACCACCCCGAAGACCGTCAGGACGGCCGTGATCCGTGACGCCACGGACTGCGACGAAGACCCCATGACCTGCGACTGCACCGCCCACCGGCAGGAACGCGCCCGCCTCGTCCGCCGCGGCGTCCGCGAGACAGCACGCCAACCCTGGGAACCACGAACGGCGAGGCGAGCAGCATGACCCCGAATGCCAACGGCGACGCGCGGCTTGCGGGCGACTGCCGGCTCTGAGTCGGCGAAGTGTCGCGTGCTGCAAAGACCTGTCCTCGTCCTGACTGCCCGCATGTACAGCCGTGCCCCGAGCACCCGATCATTCCATGGGCCGGCAGTAGTAGGCGAGCCCAACTCCCGTCCGGCTGGTCGACCCGAATCGTCCCGCGGATCCTCAAACGCGACCCGCTGTGCCGCCTTGCAGCCACATGCGGCGGGCTGGCCTTGAGCACCGAGGTACATCACCTCGGTGACCCGGACGACCACCGAGACACGAACCTTGCCGGCGTCTGTCGCACCTGCCATCGCAGGGAGACGCAGCGCCAGGCGGCCGCCGCTCGAACGAGTCGTTGACGGCCGCCGCTACGCGAGCGCCGAACGGCGCTGCGACCTGACCCTGGCCGCCGAACGGCGCGCCACAACGGAGGTGGTCAACCGTGGCCGGACGAGGACCCGCGCCCGCCGCACAGAAGCGACGGCGCAACAAGCCGCCCGCGGCCAGCGAGCTGCCCGCCGAGGGTTATCAAGGAGAGTTCCCCCCGCTGCCAGCGAGCTACGGCGTGGACACCAAGCAGACCCTCACCGAGCGCGACGACGACGGCGAGGAAGTTCAGCGGACCGTGACCCGCCGCAAGCAGATCAGGTACCTGCACGACACGCGTGACTGGTATGAGACTTGGGCGCGGTCGCCGATGGCAGCAACCTTCACCGGCGTCGAATGGAATCGCTTGCAACGACTGGCCCGCCTTGTGGATGCCTACTACCGGCGACCGTCGAAGGAGCTGGCGTGCGAAATGCGACTCCAAGAAGCATCGTTCGGCGGTTCGCCGCTCGATCGCCTGCGTGCGCAAATGAAGATCGTCGCCACCGACACAGAGGGCGCGCCGCGCACATCGGCTGGGAGTTCGTCTTCGCGACGCTCGCGACTGAGCGTCGTCAAGTAAGTGCCGCTGCCACCGGTTGACTTCCCGACCCTCGGGTGGCAGGTCATCGACTGGATCGAAACGTACCTCTGCCACGGACCCGGTGACGTGCAGGGCGAGCGGTGGGCACAACCCGATGGTGCCACCCGGCCCGGACTCCCTATCGACGACGACGAAGCACTGCTGATCTGCTGGATCTATCGGGTGCATCCACAAGGGTACCCACTCGAGGGCCGGCGACTCGTTCATCGCGCCGTGTACTCGCGTCCGAAGGGGCGCCGCAAGTCCGAGATCGCCGGGGCGCTGATGTGCGCCGAAGCGCTCGGGCCAGTCCGGTGCGACGGGTTCGACGCACACGGCGAACCGGTGGGCGTACCCGTCACCTACCCCTTCATTCGCTGTTGCGCCACCGAAGAGGAGCAATCCGGCAACACGTACGACAACGTCGTGTACATGCTCACCGAGGGCGATGCCACTGACGAGTATGACTTCGACGTCGGGCGGTCCGCCGAGAGCTCCACGAGAGTGTTCATCAAAGAGCCTGGCGGCGGCGAGATTCGTCCTTCGACATCGGGGGATGCGTCGAAGGATGGCGGGAAGGAGTCCGCCGCGACAGCTGACGAGGCTCTCGCGTTGGACACGTTGCTTCCGACGCCCCACGGCTGGACGACGATGGGCGAGGTCCAGGCGGGCGACTTCTTGCTCGGAGCCGACGGGGCCCCGACCCGCGTGCTTCGGGCGACCGATGTCCAGCATGGTCGCGAGTGCTACCGCGTGCGGTTCTCGGACGGAACGTCCGTTGTGGCCTCCGACGGTCATCTCTGGCAAACGCGAGTGGTCAGCGGGCCGGCGAAGCTCCGAGTGCGCACGACCGGCGAGATGGTGGCCGACGGACGGCGCTTCTGTGTCCCGGCACCGCGGCCGTACGTTACGCCGGCGGGCGGCTTCGACATCGACCCATACGTGCTCGGGCTCTGGCTCGGCGACGGCGACTCTCGGAACGCCACGATCAGCAGCGGCAACGAGGACGTGGCGCAGGTAGAGCGCTTGATCGCTGAGGCTGGCTACACGACGCGACGGTGCGCAACTCGCCCGGATCGTGCGAACTTGCTCTACGTCTCGCTGCCGGGCTCGCATCGCAACCGCTTCTCGCCTGTCCGTGGACTCAAGGTGCGGCTGGCGGACGCCGGGCTACTCGGCGCGAAGCACGTCCCCACGGCGTATCTCCGTGGCTCGATTGGGCAGCGCACGGCCCTGCTGCAAGGGCTGATGGACAGCGACGGCCATGTGTCGCACTCTGGTGGTTGCACGTTCGTCGGCTGCGATCTTCTCACGTCGGCCGTGGTTGATCTGCTTCGGACGCTCGGCCAAACCGCTCGCCGCGCATGGCAACCCGACGAACGCAGTCGGCATGGTGGCGTCTACAAGGTGCACTTTACGCCGCGGGGCGAGCTGGTCCCGTTTCGTCTGCCGCGCAAGGTTGCGCGCTTGTCTGCTGACCGCCAGGGCGCGGAGTGGGTCACGATCACCTCAGTCGAGCCAGTCGAGTCGGAGCCTGTTCGCTGTGTCGCAGTCGATGCGCCGGGGCAACTCTTCCTGGCAGGCGAGGGCGGGCACGTTACCCACAACACGCACCTCTACATCTCGCGGGGCCTGCGCGCGATGTACAGGACCGTGGCTCGCAACACAGGCAAGCGCTCGATCGCCGAGCCGTGGATGCTCGACACGACGACGATGCATGCGCCTGGAGAACGCTCCATAGCCGAGCAGGCAGCGGAGCGATACGCATCGCTCTCGGTTGAGCGGGCCGTCCTCAAGCACGGTGTGCTGTACGACCACGCGCAAGGCGAGATCCCGCAGCGCTTCGGTGACGACAGGTCTCTAATCAAGGCAATGCGGCCCGGTTATGGCGCCGCGGCCGAGTGGATGGACTTCGAGCGGATCGCTAAGATCGTCCGCGACGCTGAAGAGCCAGAGGAAGAGGCGTACCGCTATTTCCTCAACCGGCCATACGTCACCGCGTCGCACTGGCTTCCCCCGGACGACATAGCCGCCGTACTCGCCGGGTTCGACGTTCCCGCCGGGTCATTGATCGGCATGGGCTTCGACGGCTCCGAGAGCGACGACCACACCGTTCTCATGGGATGCACCGAGTCCGGCGACCTTTTCACGATCGGATACTGGACACCCGACAACGAGGACCTCGGCTGGCATGCCGAGGTTGACGCCACCGTCGACTGGGCGTTCGAAACGTTCAACGTCGTCCGGTTCTACGCCGATCCGCCGTGGTGGCAGGAGGAGCTCGGGAAATGGGCGGAGCGCCACTCCGACCCGGAGCGGCAGGCCACTTTGCCGGTCGCTGAGTTCTGGACGAACGCGGACGCGAAGATGGCGGTTGCGTGTGGTGCTCTCAGGACGGAGGTCCGTAACAAGCGAATACGGATCAACCCGGTTCCGTTGCGCACCCCGGAGCTCCGTCGCGATGGCCGGACGTTGCTGCAGTGGCATTTCGAGAATGCGCGGCGCAAGAAGGTGCGCGTGAAGCTCGAGGACCGAGCGGAGGACGCGTACGTCGTCCGCAAGGAGCGCCCTGGTTCGGCGCTGAAGATCGACAGCGTCCCAAGCGGGGTTCTGGCGCGCCGTGCCCGTGACGACGGCCTGAAGCTCGGCGAGTTCAAGCCACGCAGGACGTACAGCCGGGCCGCATGGCAGTAGCAGGAAGGGGTGACAGGTGGCGCTCAACGACGTGATCCCGGCCCAGATAGAGCGACTCCTGCGCGAACTCGACAAGCGGGCCGCTGAACATCGTCGTTTGCGGCCCTACGCCGAACGTGTGTCGGGGCACCACATGCCGATACCGGAAGCCGTCACGGCCGCGAAGTTGACGCGTGCCTACCGGCAACTACTCAGCATGAGTGAGACGCCATGGGGGAAGCTGGTGGTTGCCAGCAAGCTCGACCGGCTCGAGGTCAACGGGATCACGTCCCCGGACAGTTCTGTCTCCGACGCCGTTTGGCATGGCGTTTGGCAGACCAACGCGATGGATCTTGAGTCCAAGCTTGCGCACCGTGCAGCGCTGATGGATGGTCGAGCGCACGCGACTGTTTGGCCCGCCGGAGACTGGGTCGCGAACGACGAGCAGGAGATCACTCGCTGGACGTCCGAAGAACCTCGGGTGACTCTCGACGACTCGTCCGTGATGGTTGTCGAGTACGTCGAGGGGTCTCGGCGGGAGAGGATCGGCGCGCTACGCCGCTGGCGGGACCCGAACGTTGACGGGCGGGATCTCGTCACGCTGTACCGCCGCGACGGGATCTACAAGTTTCAGCAGGCAAAGACCGACGCCGGCGACCGGCGCTTCACGGCGGCGGGTGTCTCTTGGGAGCCGCGCGAGGTCGACGGCGAGGAGTGGCCGCTGCCCAATCCCCTCGGGGTTGTGCCGGTCGTTGAACTTGGCGTCAATCGCCAGCTCGCGCCGGGAGCCTTTACGCACTGCTCCGGCGAGTTCGCGAACGAGACGGGCCTGATCGACAAGGTCAACCTGCTGACGTTCCTCGGGCTTGTCGTCGCTGTCTCGATGTCGTTCCCACTGCGGGTGCTCATCGGAGAGGAGATTCTGCGAGACGACAGCGGTAAGGCGATCCCCCCGTTCGATGCGTACATCGGCGGTGCGGTGCAGTTCGAGAATCCGCAGGCGAAGCTGGCGCAGTATGAGCCCGCAGACCGTGGCGCGCTATCGATCTATGGGGAGTTGCAGCAGCTCGCAAAGTCCACGTCGACGCCGGGCCACTACTTCCCCTTGGCGGACACGATCTCGAACGTGAGCGCTGAGACGATCCGTGCGTTCGAGGGGCCACTGCATGCCGCGGTCAATGGGTCGCACAAGCCCTCCCTCGGGGAAGGCTGGGAGGAGGTTCTGAGACTCGGGGGCCGCATGCTTCCCGAACCGGTTGAGCTGTCGCAGCGCGCGGCGATCATGTGGGCCGACCACGAGTCGCGGTCGCTCGCTGAACGCGCCGACGCGTTCTCGAAGATCGCAGGCAGCCTGCCGTGGCAGGCCGCGGCTGAACTTGCGCTCGCGCTCGGCAACGACCAGATCCGCCGGTACGAATCCGAGCAGGCCGGAAGTGCCCTCACGCAGATCATCGCCCGTCTGCGTGACGACGACGCGGCCCGGTCGCCCGAGTCCGCGCCACTAGTCGCCACCTGATGCCCGTCCCTGTCGAGACGCGAGCGAACATGAGGGCGCAGACACGCCTACAGGCATGGATCGCGCTCGGGATGCGGCATGCCTGGCGATCATTGCGCGGCTACGACGAGGACGACGCCGGCGAGTTCGTAGCGCTCGCCGTGCTGCTGGTGCTCGCGGCGCAACGCCAGAGCGTCATGCTCGTCGACGCCTACATCGCCCTTTTGTTGCGTCAGCGGGCAATCGGACTCAATCCTGACCGCATCATCGGGGGGCTGCGCGGCGCCACAACCCTTGACGAGGTGTACCGTCGCCCGTTCGTGACGGTGTGGACGGGCTTGCGCGACGGTCGATCGTTCGAGGACGCCACGCGAGCGGGCCTACACCGGGCTGTCGCGGCAGCAGTACTCGATGTGCAACTCGCGCAACGTGCCGCGCTTCAGGCGGCGCAGGACGCGTCGTCAACCACGCGGACCACGCAGACTCAGCGCGGCAATCGCGGCGACACCGGCGGCGGCGGACGCGAAGCTCAACGAGGAAACACGCGGACCACACAGATCTACGGGTTCGCCAGAGCCGCCAACCCCGGAGCGTGCGCGTTCTGCCGCCTCGTCGATGGCGCATACGTCAAGCGTGCCGACGCGATGGCGCTGCATCCCCACTGCCGCTGCTCACTTGTCCCGCTGAGCGGTCCGCATCCGGGTGCCGCTCGGCTGCCGGACGGCACGCCGATATCTCAATTGACACCCCAGGTGGATGTACCGGGCGTCGCTCTACACCACCACGGAGAGTACGGCGCCGTGCTCTCTGACCCACGGCACAACTTCCTGTCCGAGGCGTCGGCGCTCGCGCGCTGACGCCGGCAGGTAATCCCCGCGCCGAACGGCGCGTCACCAAGAAGGAGGAGAAGCCGAATGGCTGCCACTGACGTACGCGTTCACCCCGATGCGATGCTGCTCATCGATCATCCCGACGTGCTTGCCGAATGGCGGGCGGCACGGGAGCGAATCCAGCTGAGCGGCCACCCGACATGCGAGGAAGTCGACGAGGAGACCGAGGGCAGCGCCGGCAAGGACGGCGCGGACGGCGTCAACGATCAGGGCGCCGATCAGGAGAACGACGACACGGGCGAGGGTGAGGATCGCGTCAAGTCCGGGGACGACTGGCAGGCGAAGGCCCGCAAGCACGAGCGAGCGCTGAAGCGCGAACGCGCGGAACGAGCAAAGCTCGCGAAGCAGCTCGCGGAGCACGAGGACGCGAAGAAGTCCGAGCACGACAAGGCGCTCGAGGAGGCTCGCAGGGAGGCGCGCGAGGAAGCCCTGAGCGAGGCGCAGAAGGAGCGTCGCGCTGACAAGCTCGAGTTGGCGGTAACCCGCCTGGCGAGCGAGAAGGGCGTCAAGGCTGGGTCAGGGGACAACGCGAAGATCGTCAAGTTCGCCGACTCCGACGACGTTCACGCATGGATTGAGCGGCAGATCGCTCGGGGCGAACTGGACGTGGAGGAGATCTTCACGGACGACGGTCGCGTCGACCGGGATGCCCTGGCGACCGTGCTCGCGGACCTGGCAGGCGAGAAGCCGCACTGGCTTGCGTCGAACGACGGCGACAAGAAGCGCATCGCTGCCGGCTCCTCGGATGCCGGTCGCGGCGGCACCACCTCAGTGGCGGACATGAACGCGCTACTGCGAGGCGGCCGCACCTAACACACTGGCAGGAACCCCGGCCCTTCGGCCGCGGCCTGCTCGGACACCACACAGAGGAGGTCAGCGGCTATGGCCGTCACCGACATCAACCCCATCTTCCACTCGGAGGAGTTCGCGGCGCTAAGGGCGTCGCTCGAGTCCGGCTGGTCCGACGCGCTCGATGCCCTGAAGGCGTCGGGCGTGCCGCTCAACGCGTTCGATGACGAGATCGGGCGCGCGGACGCGGACGCGCTCATCCCCGAGCCGGTCCGCAACGAGATCATCAAGGGCTTGCCGGCAGCGTCGGCGGCTCTCACGCTCATGCGACAGGTCCGCATGAGCGCCAAGAAGGAGCGTCAGCCCGTGCTCTCGGCCCTGCCGACGGCGTACTGGGTCAACGGGGACACCGGCCTGAAGCAGACGACGAAGGCCGAGTGGGAAAGCCAGTATCTGGAAGCAGAGGAGCTGGCGGTGCTCGTCCCGATCCCGGATGCGGTCATCGACGACTCGGACTTCGACGTGTGGGGCGAGATCCGCCCCTCGATCATCGAGGCGCTCGGCCAGAAGCTCGATGAGGCGACGCTGTTCGACGTTGACTCACCGCCGTCGTTCCCGGACGCGGTCATCACCGGCGCGATCAGCGCCGGGAACGCCGTGACGCGCGGGTTGATCGGCGACCTCGCGGCGGACATCGGCGACGAGGACGGCGTGATGAACCTCGTTGAGGAGGACGGGTTCGCCGTCACCGGGTTCGCGGCGAGAACGCGGCTGAAATCCGCGCTGCGTGGTCTGCGGGACGAGAACGGCGGGCTGCTGTTCCAGCCGAGCCTGCAGGCCGGTACGCCGGCACGTCTGTACGACGAGCCGATCGTGTACCCAGACGGGAACGGCGCGTGGGAGGACCGTGGGGTCGACCTGATCGCCGGGGATTGGTCGAAGGCGATCATCGGGATTCGGCAGGACATCACGTTCCGCGTGTTCGACTCCGGCGTCATCTCGGATGAGGATGGCAAGGTCATTCTCAACCTGATGCAGCAGGACTCGAAGGTGCTGCGCGTCGTGATGCGCGCCGGGTTCGCGGTCGCGAACCCGGTCACCCGCAAGAACCAGGATGCGGGCTCTCGGTACCCGTTCGCAGTGCTGGAGTCGCAGGGCTCCTGAACCCGCGTGGGCAGGCCCCCTCTCAGTAACAGGGGGCCGCCTCGCGCGCGGGTTGTTGCCTGTCCCAGAAGGGGTGTTGATGTGACTGCTACGTACCGTCCACCCGAGGTTGATCCGATCGCAGGTCCAGCGCTTGAGGCTGCGGTCGGCACATTGTCGTCGTCGATTGACGAGAAACAGGACGCGGCGACGGCGGCAACGGACGCAGAGCTGGCTGCTGAATCGGCCGCCCGCGCAGCCGCAGACGATGTGATCGCAGCCGAGCTGGCCCAGGAAGTCAGTGACCGCCAGGGCGCGGACGCTGCGCACCTTGCTGCGCTTGACCCGCACGGCGACCGAGCCCACTCAGACAACGAACTCGCCAACCACGTAGCGGATACAGACCCACACGCAGACCGGGTGTACGCGGACACGCTGGCGACCCGAGCGCGTCGCCGCGACATAGCGGCTGTCCGTGCCCTCATGCCGCTGCCGTTGTTCGCTCTGACGAGTACGACCGCCGCGTCGACGGGGCAACTGGACGGCCACTACTTCTACGCCGACGACGCTACCCCCGTTGGAAATCTCGCGGGCATCATAACCATAGCGGCCGGTGCTACGCCAACCATCTCGCGGTACGCCGTATTTGCCGCGCACCCCGACACGGGCGCGCTGACAGCGCTTGTGGCCGCGACGCCTAACGACACGGCGCTGTTCGCGGCAACAGGCGTGAGGCGCAAGGCGCCGTCAACCGGCAGTGAGGTCAGCGGAGGAGTCTGGACGCCGACGCTCGACGCCTACTACTTCATCGGCGCCCTGTGTGTCACCGCCGCGTCGCTACCAACGTTTGTGTCTGGCGGAACATTGTCGATCGCGTCATTCAACATCGGCGGGGGGAACGCCAGAACGCTGCTGGGGGGACGGTTCCCGGCGGCCGTTGATCTTCCCACCCCACCCGCTAACGTAGGCTCCCACTTGCCGCGCGCCCCCGTCATCGTGGGCGAGTACTAGGCCCGTGACGTCCTCCCTGGGCCAGCGCCGATTTGTTGCCTATCGGTCGGTTCCACGGGAGGACGCGATCGTCGGCTACAACATGGCGAGCGGCTTCACCGATCTGACGCAGCTTCAGATGCTCGCGGATATGGGTGGCACAATCGCCCGCGTTCATAACGGCTGGAACGCGATTGAGAACGTGGACACCGGAGAGCTGTCGCTGTCGGCCCCGATCGCCGTTGCGCTGGACAAGTGCGCCGAGTTCGGGATCAAGCCGTTTATGGTCGCGGGCTACAGCATCCCGTACAAACAGATCAGTCGGCCTCTCCTGACACGGGCCGCGCCCAGGGGTTCCTATGTCCTGCACGTGGACTCGACGGCCGGGATTGATCCGCCGTTCTGTCTCTTGCAGAAGTACAACTCGGTTCGCATAACGGCGCTGGGAAAGTGGACCTACAGCGGATCATTCATCCACGCCGTTGACCATGACGCAGGTACGATCGAGCTGGCGTCGGCGACGGTCGTGGACTTGGACAACGGCGCTGAGATGCAGGTCAACCGGATGCGGCACGCCAGCCTTCCGGACAAGAACCCGGACCATCCGACGGTCGCGGCGTTTGTGCGACTCTGCGAGTTCTTAGCCGGCGAGATAGCCGCGCGAGGCGTTGGGGGCTATGTCGGCGTTTGGAACGAGCCGCCCTGGACAAACGATCGCTCCGATAATCGCGCCGCTTGGTATGACGTGGTGCCCTCGGGGCTCGTGCTCGATACTCGGCTGACAGCGTTCGTCCGTGGGTGTTTGGCATCGCGCCCACCGGACGGGGTACGCTACGTCAACTGTGGTCCCGCCAAGAGCGCGGGCAGCGGGCTTCTCTCACCGTCGATCTTCGACCCGCCGCCAACTGCGACAGAGATCCGCGAAGCCGTCTCGTGGGAGAGCATGCACCCCTACCACAAGAACCCCGAGGGTTTTCACTGGGACCCATCAGGGACGGACGGGGCAGGCTATTGGGCGCTGACACCAGAGGATGTCGGCGGAAACTTCCGTTTGCTGAAATTCCGTGCCGACACCTACGCGGCGGCGAAAGGTGTTGCGCCGCGCCCGATGAGCACAGAGTGTGGATCGGGCAATCCGACCGGTGTAGGCGATCACGCCAGCGCGGCGGGCCACTCCGCCCGAGCGCGCTACACCGTGCGCCGTGTTGTATCGAGCTGGGGCTGCGGCGTGCCGTGCGTGCTCTACGCTTTCGGGGCGGGCACGGTGTACGACATCATCAGCCGGACAACGTACGAGCCGCACCCACCATACCTCGCCTTGCAGCGTCTCATGGCGATGGTGCAGTCCGTCGGCCCGACCGCATCCGCCCGATGGCTACCCGCGCTTGTGGGCGTGGGGAACGGCGAGTGGCCTCCGATGTTTGCCGGGGTTCACGGCGAGGACGGCGCGATCCTATTCGGCTGGCAACGCACGTTCTGTCCGGAAGGCAACGTGGAACCGTGGGGGCTGATCCCCCACCCAGACCCGGTCAATGTGCAGGTTCGCCTGCCTACTGGCAGCACGGTCGCGGACTGCGTCAATGTCGTCACGGGTGTGGCTGTGCCGACAGCTGTCGCGGGGCGCAACGTGACTTGGCCGATCACCGATGAAGTGGTGGCGCTGCGAGTGACGGCGCCGGCATAGCCGCACGAGCTAGTCCCAGGAGGGCATCTTGCGCTGCCCTCCTACACGCGCTGCCGCTGCCCTGATCCGCGGGAAGCGTCCGAGGACCTGGCGGCGAAACTGCTGGTAGTGGCCGTGTGCGTAGCTGCGGTACAGGTAGGGATGGATGAGCGGGAGGCACTGCCCGAAGCCGTGCTGATCACGGAGGCCATGCGCCGTGGCGGCCTCGTCGCTGACGTAGATGAAGATGTTCTGGGCGTACCACCATGCCACTCGCTCGTCCTGCCAAACGCGGCTGCGGATGCAGTCCACCGGTGTATAGCCGTGCTCCGCGAACAAGCCTGCCCAGTAACCAGGCCACTGCTCGTTGATGTGCCCGGTGCCGCCTGAAAAGGGGATCGCCGCGGAGAACAGGACGACGGGGGCGGCGCCACACAACTCGGCTACCAACGATTCGCTGCGACCTGGCGGGAGGTGTTCGGCAACCTCAACAGACATAGCGAGGTCGAAGCGGCGATCAATCCGAAGCGGCTGGGCGAGGTCCCACGCGAGAAACTGATCGGTAGGGATACGAAGAGCGGCGCGATCAACGTAATCACCATCGGTCCCCAGCCGATCTGTAACGCCGAGAGCCCCGCACACACTTAGCCACGTTCCGATTGAGCAGCCGATGTCGAAGACGCTGGCTGGACGGCCGATAAGGCCGAAGACGATCGGCAGGATGACCTCGGCGGATGCGCGGCTTGGAGCGTCCCAGTCGTTGAGCGTGCTGGGCGTGTACAGGTTGGCAGCTGACATGGCGCCACCCTATCGACAGATTGCTGCTTTGCGTTGCAGGCGGTGCAGGCGTCGAAGTCATCCGACGCGAGCACCCGCCGGAATCCGATGGTGCCAGCCATGTAGCCGACCGAAGGGAATCAGATGACCATCGTCAAGAGGCTGCTCCAGGGCGCACCCGCAGGCCTAGCAATCACCGCCCAGCTTGCCGACGGCGACGAAACCCTCGACATCCCCGTCATCGCCGAGCCGGTCCTCGACGCCGAAGGCGACGCTCTAGACGCGTACCGCGCAACGTTCGTCCTCCCCGCCAGCATCGCTCTCCCGATCCAGCTGCGATGGCTCCAAGACGCCGATACGCCCAGCGAAGCGATCGTCGGCTCGGAAATCGTGTCGCAAGCGTCACAAACGACAGATACCGTGGCCCTCGCGACGCTCCACGACCTCGCGACGCGACTCGGAAAGCAGCCCGCCGGCCTCACCGCCGAGCAGGCCGCCCAAGGCGAACTGCTCCTCGCTCTCGCGACCGGCGTCATCGCTGACGCCGCCGGCAAGCCCGTGGACTGGGCGGCCACCCTCGACCCCGTTCCCGCGATCCTGCGCGCAGTCTGCGTCGAACTCGCCGCGCGCGTAATGAGCAATCCGGCTGGCGCCCGCTCGAGCAGCGAGCAGCTCGGCCTGTACCGACACTCGGAAAGCTTCGCCGCGGAGCACGGCGTAACGCTCGGCTTGCTGCTGACCAACACGGAACGGCAACTCGTACGCCGCGCCGCAAACGGGCGCATGTTCGCGACCACAATGCCGCGCACGACCGTCGACCAGATCATCGAGTTGGGCGAAACCGGCGAGATCACCTCCGGCGTGACCGATGCATAATCCCAGTGAGCTCGTCGAAGGCAGGCCATCCGTCGCTGTCGTCGTCCCCCGCCGCACCGACAACGGACCACGCGACAAGCTTTGGGAGTTCATCCGCCAACAGTGGCTCACAGACCACCCCGGCTGGCCCCTCGTCGAGGGCTTCCATCACGACGGTCCGTTCAACCGCGCTACTGCGATCAACCGCGGCGCGAACCTCGCCCCGCCGTGGGATGTGCTTGTCATCGCCGATGCCGACACGCTCGTACCGAAAGATCAGGCGCAGGCGGTAGCGGCACTCGCCATCGACCACGGCCGACTCACGCTCGCCTACGAGCGCTACGTGAGTCTGACGCACCAGGCAACGCAGCGACTGATCAGCGGCGGCCCGCCGCTCAGCGGATCGACCGTGCGCTGGACGATGGAGAACAGCGTGAGCGGATGCCTCGCGGTCCCGCGTGTCCTGTGGCTTGCGGTCGGAGGTTTCGACGAGCGATTCGTCGGCTGGGGATATGAGGACCGAGCCTTCTTCGTCGCGTGCGACACGCTCGGTGGCGGGCACGAGCGGGTGCCAGGGAACGTGCAGCACCTTTGGCATCCGCGCCCTCCGGAACGCAGTGAGCAACACCCGAAGTTCCGCGCGAACCGCGAACTGTGCCGGCGCTACAAGCACGCGCACGGCGACAGGGACGCGATCCGATCGATCCTCGCGGAACGAGAGGTAACGAGCGCATGACCTACGACGAGGCTCGAGCTAAGGCCCACGAGGCGATCGGCGGACTGCTCGACGACGACGAGATCGCGGTGTCGTGGGTCCTCACCGTCGATGTTGCCGGTCTCGATGGTCACCGGTACCTAGCGCATCGCTCGGGCGGCGGCACGGACGGTTCCGACGATCCAGTGGTGTGGGTCGCCCTCGGCATGCTGCGAGCGAGCGTCCAGGTCGCGGAGAATCAACTGCTGGACGGCACCATCGATGCGGACGACGACGACGAGGTCGACGAGTGACCGTTTGCCTCCTCGTCATGACGGACGGTCGCCGCGCCCTGCTCGAGAACACCATCGCGAGTCTCACCGGCCACCTACCCGACGGGCTCGTAGCGCGCAGCATCCTGCACGACGACTCCGGCGACGAGCATCATCGCGCTTGGCTACGGGATCGCTTCGGGACCGAGTTTGAGGTGACCTGGCCGGCGGCCGAACGGGCAGGGCAGGGCGCCGCCATCCGTAGCGCTTGGCGTCAAGTCTCCAGGCACGTCGACGTCGACGTACGCCACGTCCTGCACATCGAGGACGACTACCTATTCCACGACCTTCCGTTGGCCGCGATGATCGACCTGCTCGACGCGCACCCCCACCTGCGGCAGGTAGCGCTCCTGCGCCAGCCATGGTTCCGGCGCGAACGCGACGCCGGCGGCGTGTTCGCCGCGCACCCCGGCGAGTACATGCAGCGCGCGGACCAACGGGGTCGTGCGTGGGTTGAGCACATACGACACTGGACGTTCAACCCATGCGTCTACCCCGCCGCACTCTGCCGCGCCGGCTACATCGATGGGGCTCGCCACGAACTGCGATACGGGCAACGGCTCGTCGCCGAGAACACCAAGGCTCGATTCGCGTACTACGGTCGCCTTGACGATGAGCCCCGCGTCGAGCATCGCGGCACCGAACGAGTCGGCTCCGGTTACTAGATGCTGGACGCACTCGCGACCGAGGAGCACTTCGCTGAGCATCTGCGGCCAACATGGGACGCGCTGCCCGACAGCATCCGAGGTGAGTGGCACGACACGGCGCCTCCCACGCAAGGTCCGCTGACGCTCGTCGCGAGCTACGGCGACCTCAAGAAAGCACGGCGCACAGGGCGCCGCGTGATCTACAGCGAGCATGGGGCTGGACAGTCGTACGTCGGCTCGCGGTCCGGGAGCTACATCGGCAGTCCCGACCGCGCAGGCGCGGTCGGGGTTCTCGTCCCAGGCCGCGACGCCGCCGATCGCCACTGCGCCGTTCACCCGACGATCCCCGCGTTCCCCGTCGGTTGTCCAAAGCTCGACGACTGGCATCGGTGCTCGTCACGCGGCACGTCGCCTGAAAGCGATGCGGTGATCGCGCTCAGCTGGCATTGGGAGTGCCGCGTGGTCCCTGAGGCACGCTCGGCGTTCCGGCACTATCACAGCGTCCTGCACTCACTCGCCAGAGAGTTCCGTGGCCGCGTCATCGGCCACGGCCACCCGCGCATCATTCACCAACTCGCACGGCACTACCGCCGCGCCGGGATCGAGGTCGTCGAAGATCTCAACGAGGTCATGGGCCGTGCGGACATCCTCGCTGTCGACAACAGCAGCGTGCTGTACGAGTTCGCGTCGCTCGGTCGCCCAACGGTCGCCCTGAACGCGCCGTGGTACCGCCGCGACATCGCACACGGCCTGCGGTTCTGGTCGGACATTCCCGGCGAGCAATGCGACCATCCCGATGACCTCGCAGCGACGATCCGCCGCGCACTCCATGACTCATCGCACGCGCAGCGGCAACGACGAGACGTCATCGAGCGCGTGTACGGCCCATGTGACGGCCGCGCTGCGGAGAGGGCGGTCGCCGCGATCGTTGCGCTTCACGACCGCTGGGAGGTCACGGATGCGACCATCGCACAGTCAGCGTCATGAGCCCGCGCCCGGCTGGCCCGAATTCTGGGACCTGTACTACGCCGGCAAATGGGAGCCCGACACGTACGAGCTCCTGCGCGACCTCCTGCGACCCGATGACCTTCTCGTCGATGTCGGAGCATGGATCGGCCCTGTCAGCCTATGGGCACTGGAGCTTGACGCGAACGTGATCGCGATCGAACCGGACCCCGTCGCCCGCATGCCGCTGCATCGCAACCTCTCCGCGTGGCCACGAGCACGATGGGAGATCTGGCCGTGCGCGATCACACCGGCATCAGGAGTTGACGCCTGGCTCAGCCCGTCGACCGCCGGCACGTTCGGAACCTCCGAATCGTCCGTGGTCGCGCCGGCCTCAAACACGATCGCGGTGCAGGCACGATCGTTGCCGGACATCATCGGGGACCGCGACGCGCGCGTCGCGGTGATCGACATCGAGGGTTATGAGGCGCAGCTCATGCCGACCCTCGGTCCGTGGCTCGTTGAGCACGGGGCGGCCTGTCGCGTTTCGCTGCACGGACGATCCCGCCCAGTAGACGCTGCAGCGTGGTTTCCCGGTGCACGGAACATCCACGAAACGATCGACCGGGACGCACTGGTGATGCTGCCGTGAGCCTCGTTACGATCCTGACCCGACCTTGCGCGATCACTCGCCGCAGCAGCACCGTCGATGTCGACGAGTACGGCGACGAGATCGCCACCACGACCACAGCGGTGACGGTCTGTGAGCTGCAACAGCGGGAGCGGACCGAAGTGGAGGATCGCGGCGAGATTGGACGCTCCGAATGGCTACTCGTGTTGCCGGCGGGCACACCAATTGACCTTGGCTCCACCGTCACGATCGACGATCGTGCCTTCGAGGTCAGCGGCGAGCCATGGCACGTACGCAACCCACGCACGGGCCAACTCTCCCATGTCGAGGTCACGCTCGTGCGCACGACCACGAGCGGCGAAAGCGGATCGTGACCGACATCGAGGCAGTGATCGGTGACTACTTGCGCTCGCATCCCGACATCACCGCGATCGTCGGTAGTCGCGTGGGGGCTCGTACGCCGCACGACCTCTCCGAGCCGTGGATTCGATTCGCGTTGCTCACCGAGTCGACGTCCAGCCGGCCGCTGCACCGCACCACAGCCACGCTGCAGCTTGACTGCTATGCGGGCAGCGACGAGACGATCGCTCGCGGCCAAGCCGCGCGATTGGCTCGCGCCACACGAACGGCACTCGAGGAGCTCGCCACAGCGGCCGTCGCGAGCGCGGTAATCAGCGCTGTGTCGCACCTCGCGCTGCGGCCGCTCCCCGACGATGACCTCAAGCCGCCGCGTGAACGATTCATCCTGACCGAAGAGGTGATCTTGCACCCATGAGCCGGTCGCGTACCCGATTCGTCCCGGACCATGGCTTCGAGCGACCGATCCGAGCGCAGGCCACATACCAGCGCGCAATGGTTGGCCGTGCGCTTCGGGTCTTCCCGCACGTCCAGCTCATGACCCCCGAGAACACCGGTTACGCACACCGATCACTGTTCGTCTTGAGGAACACCATCGTTTCCCGTGACCCA
Organism: Solirubrobacteraceae bacterium; assembly: GCA_030690545.1. Taxonomy (GTDB): domain Bacteria; phylum Actinomycetota; class Thermoleophilia; order Solirubrobacterales; family Solirubrobacteraceae; genus CADCVQ01. The sequence goes on along the minus strand of JAUYGN010000049.1, from coordinate 9,446 downwards.
TTCTGGCATCTCATCGAGTTCGGGTCCGTCAACAACCGCGCCTATGCGCCCATGCGTAGCGGCGTCCTGTCCGCGGGCCTGACGTACCGCGACGCCCGCGTCCCGCTCATCTGAGCCGGGTCCATAACACACACAGCCCCAAGGAGGGCATCATGCCGCAGAACGCTGCCGAAACGGTGATCGCCGGCACCGGCGACATCTGGGTCGCTCCGACCGGAACGCCGCTCCCAGTAGGACCTACGGTCGCGCTCAACAGCGCGTTCCGAGACCTCGGCTACACCAACGACGACGGCGTCACCCTCACCTGGACGCCGGAAGTGGAGAACTACACTGCGTGGCAGTCGCGCTCACCGATCCGCCGTGAGCTGACGAGCGCAACGACCGCCGTCAGCTTCGGGCTGCTGCAGTGGAACCAGGACACCGTCCCGTTCGCGTTCGGTGGCGGCATCGTCACCGAACCCACCCCCGGTATCTACCGCCTGGACTTCCTCGCCGATGGCGACGCACTGGAAGAGGTCTCACTCGTCGCCGAGTTCGCCGACGGCGACAAGCACTACCGGGTCGTCATCGAGCGCGGAACGATCATGGAGGCCATCGAGACGCAGCTCACGCGAGGAAGCTTCGGCGAACTGCCCGTGAGCTTCGAGGCACTGACACCTGAAAGCGGTGTCGCCGCGTACATGCTTACCGACGACCCGTCCTTCGACCCCGACGGCTCCTGATGGCCGCCGAGAAGAAGCCCAAAAGCGGTCGAAGGGTCGATCTGCGTGTCGCGCGAGCGGCACGCGCCGAAGCCCAGCAGGACCCCGTCACGATCACCGTCACCGATGACCTTGATCTGACGCTACCGCCGGAGCTGCCAGCCGCCTACATCCTCGAGCTGGAGGCCGGACATCTCGGGGGCGCGCTGCGAGGACTACTTGGCGACCAAGCCGACGCGTTCTTCGCCTCGGCGTCGATGGCGGACCTCGAAGAGCTCGTCAAGGCCATCAACGAGGTGTATGCGGTGACGGCGGGGGAAGCCGAGGCCTCGCAGGACTCCTAGCTGACCGCTGGAATCTCCTCGAGGCCGACTTCCAACGCTTCTACCACCTCGACCTCCGAAACGAGGTTCAGCGCGCTGGAGCACGCCGCCTCCTCGCCCTCGTACAGGGCCTGCCAACCGATGCAGCGGTGTGGCGTCCCGACACACCCGGATGGTCCCGCCAAGACGAGTTCGCAGCGCTGACCCTCGAACTGATCGATGGTCACTGCCGTGACATCACGTACCTGTTGGGTGTCATCGGAACCGAGAGGGCGACACTGAAAAAGGCTCCGCCACCAGGCAAGCCGCGTATCGACATCGCTCACCCGGACCGCCCGACCGCCGACGCATCACCGGCGCGTCGCGCACGCCACGACCCACGCCAACGCGGCGATCCGCGTGAGCGGGCACCGGCACGCGTCGACGTCGCTGACACCCGGCGGTTCTTCGCCACGGTCGCTCGATAGGGAAGGGGGTGAAGCCCCATGTCCGTTGCCGCAGGCAAGGTCGGCACTGGGTACGTCGATATCGTCGGGGACTTCGCCCCGTTGCACCGCCAGCTCGAGCGGATGCGCTCGCAGCACCACACGGCGTTTCGTCGCATCGGGGACGACGCCGCGCGGGGCATCCAGCCCGGCCTTGACCGCGTGCGTCGCGCGGCGCAAGGGACATCCGACGATGTCCACGGCACACGACGCGCGTTCGCGCTGCTGGGCCGACAAGGTCGCGAGACCGAGATGGCACTCAGGTCGATGAATCGCGTGTTCACCGCGGTTCGACCGGCGATGCTGGTGACCGGCCTTGGGCTTGCAGCGCAGGGTCTAAGTGCGCTCGTCGTTGGGGGCATCGCGGTCACGAGCGCGCTCGCACCGATCGTCGGCGTGTCCGCTGCCGTCGGGCAGGGGTTCACCGCCATGGCACAGACGGTGGGGTTGCTCAGGCTCGCGTTCTCGGGTGTCGGCGGCGCGATCAAGGAACAGGTCGAGGCCCAGGCCTCCGCGGGAGCAAGCGCTCTCAGTAGCGCGAACGCGCAACGCACCGCCGCACGAGCGATAGAGGCCGCCACCGAAGGTGTCCGGGAGGCCCACGAGGGTGCGCGGCGAGCAGCACTGCGCGTCAGCGACTCCGAACGCGACCTCAGGGACCGGTTGGTCGCGGTCGCAACCGCACAAACACGCGCAAGAGACACACAGGCCGCGTTGACGCAGGCCCGTGTGGACGCACGACGCGGCCTAGAAGACTTGCGCTCAGCGCTGGTTGACGCCACGACGTCTCAGACGCGAGCGACTTGGGCGCTCGTCGATGCGCGCCGCGGGCTGCAGGATCTCCTCGACGGACCGGACCCGCAGAACCTCGCGGAAGCGCACGACGCTGTCAGCGACTCCGCGCGGGAGGAAGAGCGAGCACAGCTCGACCTGCTGGCGCAGCGCCGCGACACGGCAGCGGTCCTCGGGGACGCGTCCGCTACGGCCGAGGAGCACAGACGCGCGGTACTGGCGCTCGCCGACGCCGAGAACCGCGTCGCGGACGTTGCCCGGCAGCGCGCGCGAGCGCACGCCGCACTCGCGAAACTTCAGGCCCCGGTCGCGGAGATGGACCTTGCGCGCTCCCGCCAGCAGGTCGCCGACGCTGAGCATGGCGTCACTCTCGCGATTACGCAGCGTACACGCGCCGCAGAGGACCTCGCAGACGCCGAGCGCCGCGGCGTCAACGGCTCACGCGAGGTTATCGCCGCCTCGCGCGACATCATCGCTGCGGCACGCGACGAACGACTCGCACGCCGCGGCGTCGCTGACGCCACACGCGACGTCAGCGAGGCACGCCGCGCACAGGCGCTCGCCGAACGTGACATCGGACGAGCCCTGCAAGGAGTACGCGACGCCCAGCTGAGCGCCGCGGCGTCAACCGCGAAGCTCAGCGAGGAGTTTGACGGACTCACCCCGTCAGCACAGGCGTTCGTCGCGACGCTCGTTGGCTTCAAGCCGCGCCTCGACGAGCTACGCGCCGCCGCGGCCGCAGGCTTCTTCCCCGGCGCGACGGAAGGCCTCAACGATGCGATGGGCGCGTTCAGCGCCGTCAACCGCGTGACCGGGGTCACCGCCAACGTGCTGGGCGACCTCGCGCGTCGCGCCGGCGAGCTCGTCGGATCACGCGGCTTCGGACGTGACCTCACCGCGATCGGACTCAACAACGCCCGAGTCATCGACAGTCTCGGGACCGCCTCAATCAGCCTCGCGAGCGCGTTCCGGCACGTTCTCGTCGCCGCCGCTCCCCTCACCACCTGGCTGGCCGACAGCACCGCACGCTGGGCCGCCAACAAGGACGCGCAGGCCGCCGCCGGCCGCGAGGCAGGCCGCCTCGGCGCCTACTTCGATAGAACGCGCGGAGCGCTGCAAAGCGTCACGAACATCGTCACCGAGATGTGGGCTGCCCTGCGAAACATCGGGCGAGCGGCCCGCCCACTCGGTGACGAGATCCTCGCAGCCCTCGAGAAGTCCGCGCGCGGCTTTCGCGAATGGACCGAAAGCACCGCTGGTGCCGCTCAGCTGCGCAAGTACTTCGATGACGCAAAGCCCGCGATCTTCGAGATCGGGCGTCTCATCAGAGACGTCACGAACACGTTCTTCCGCCTGGGAGCGAGCAAGGGTCTCGCACCACTCATCCAGCAATTGCGCACTTCGATGCTGCCAACGCTCGAGCGGATCATCGAGATCACGACGGTCGCGTTCGGTCCCGCACTCGTGCAAGCGGCCACACAGGTCCTCGAGCTCCTCGGCGAACTCGCATCCGGCGGGGGCCCGTTCGTGATCTACGTCGACCTGCTCACCCTCGCCGCGCAGGGTCTGACACTGCTGCTCAAGCATGTCCCAGGCCTCAAAGAGCTGGTTGTCGCGACGCTCGCGCTGGCCGCGGCGACTCGCACGATCCTCATTGCCAGGGCGCTGTTCGGATTCACGTTGCTTACGGGCGCCGCCAAGGCAGCGGCCAGTGCCTACCGTGCTCTCACGGCGGGCCAGACCGCGAGTACCGTTGCTGCTCAGCAAGGCACCGCAGCGATGATCGCTGCCAAGGTCGCGTTGCTCGCGAAGACTGCGGCGCTCTGGGCGGCTGCGACGGCGCAACGGGCGGTCGCGGCCGTGTCGCTCGCCGCGATGTATGCGCAGCTCGTAGTCCAGCTCGTCGCCGTGCGCATCGCGGCACTCGCAATGGCGGCCGCCCAGCGGGCTATGGCCGCCGCACAAGTCGTGTTGAACGCTGCCATGGCAGCGAACCCGATCGGGCTGGTTGTCGTCGCTCTCGCGGCGCTCACCGCTGGCATGGTCTGGGCCTACCGCAACATCGAGTGGTTCCGCGACGTCGTTGACGGAGCGTTTCGCGTCATCAAGGAAGCTGCAGGTTGGGCCGTAAGCGCGATCGTGGGTCAGCTGGATTGGATGATTGCCACGTTCACTTGGACGCGAACCGCCGCCAGTGACACGGGCCGATGGATTGGCCGGGCGTGGGACGACGCGAAGGACTGGGTGGAGGATGCGACAGCTTCGATCGGTAACACCGTGAAGGGCACTTGGCGAGACATCCGTGCGCAGACAAGCTCAACATGGGGGGACCTGAAGGACATCGTCCGTAGTGGCCTGGCTGAAGCGTTGCGAGTCGCGAAGGGCTTCGGAGAGTCCTGGATTCAGATCGGACAGGACATCGTCACCGGCATCGTGAACGGCATCTGGTCCGGCATCCAGTTCGTGTGGGACGCGATCAGGAACATCGCAACAGGCGCGATCGATCGTTTGCGCGGCCTTCTCGGCATTCGGTCACCGTCACGGGCCTTCATGCGACTCGGTGAGCAGGTGGGTGCTGGATTCGCCGCGGGCATCACCGCACGCGCCGGACTGGTCGCGGCCGCAGTCGCCGGGCTCGTCGCTATCCCGACGACGAGCGAAGTAGCGCTGGCGTCCCCGTCCGCACCGATGATTTCGAGCATCGCCACGATGCATGCACCAGCGTCACCGCCACAGCTGACCAGCCGTGATGATCTGTTGGGCGCGATAGCGGTCCGTGTGTTCATCGGGGACCGCGAGCTACACGACATCGTTCGCGTCGAGCTCGATGAGGACGGGCGTCGACGTGATGCGCAGTGGGACGCGGGAGTCATTGCATGACAGTCGTCGCGCTCAATCCGAACGCCACGGTGTCCAATACAGGCTCGATCGCTGGTGGCGGAACGGCGCACGGCGCGTTGAGCAACGACAACGACGCGAACCACGTCGCGCTTTCCGCCAGCCAAGCAGTGCGTGTGGCGATGGCGAACATGGCCGCCGGCGCGCCGTATTCGGCGATCCTGACCGTTAGGGTATCTACCGCGTCTGGCGGCGGAGCGAACTTGAGCTGGCCACCGCTGCCTGATGCCGATGTCGTGTTCTACGCGAGCGCAACCGGCTGGGTCAATCGGTCGTACGCGTTGTACGGCCTGACAAAACCGAACGTCGACAATGCTGAGGTGTTGCTGTCGGTGTTCGGTGGCGTGATGTCCATATCGCGCGTGCGGCTCATCGTCGGGTATCTCGTCCCCCCGACGGTCACCGCGGTCGCCCCGACGGGCACGCAGTCGTCACCCGTTCCAAGCGTCACGTGGACTCGCACGAGCGATCCCGAGACCATGGGACTGACCCACCGAGTGCGGATATTCAGCCAAGCGCAGTACTCGGCTGGCGGCTTCGACCCTGCGACATCGCCAGCCACCTATGACTCCGGCGTGATTCCGGGCGGCGCCACGAGCCATCCGATGCCCGAGCTAGTCGCCGGCTCATACCGCGCGTATGTGATGGTCAGGCAGCAACATCTGGCGGCCGACGTGCAGTCCTCGTGGGCGTTCGGGCAGTGGTTCTACAACATCACGCCACCACCGGTTCCGACGCTATCGGTCAACCCAAACTCGGCCGCGGGACGCATCGCGCTACTGAGCACCGGTACTGGCACGGCTGTCCGTCACGAGATTCAGCGATCGATCGACAACGGACAGACGTGGACTCGGGTGCGAACCGCTGAAGGCACGACTGGATCGGTGCCCGGACTCGTCGCGGGCACCGACGACTACGAGACTCCGATCGGAGATCCAGTCGTCTACCGGGCACGGTCGTTCACGGCCGGCGGTATCCCGAGCGCATGGCACACACCGGCCGCGACTCAACTGGACTCCGACTGGTGGCTGAAGCACCCCAACCGACCCATACTGAACGTCAAGCTCGACGGCGGCAAGCTGCGCAACTATCCCGGCAGCGAACGCGGCGGACGCCACCACGAGTTTCACGCTGTCGCCGCGCGGCACCCAGTCATCGTCAGCGACACACGACAGTCCGCTCGAGGCACCATCACGTTGCAGCTCGAGACTCGTGTTGAGCGGGGACAACTGGACGAGCTTCTCGACACCGCCGAGACGCTGTTGCTGCACGGCCCCGCCAGTGCACAAGAGCCCGACCGCTACGTTCGTGTTGTCGGGCATCGCCGTCGTCGTGTCGTCGACAACGCCCATCGTCCCCGCACGCTCGAGGAACTCGACTGGATCGAAGTCGGCCGACCTCCGGGCGCGATGATCGGCCCCAGCTGGGAGCCCTGATGCTGCCCGTCACCCCAGCGTTCATGCCGGCAATCACCGCGGGGCGTCGCGTCGCGCTGTCATGTCTCGCCGGCGACCTCGACATCACCGATCGCGTTATCGGCGGAACCGTCACCGAGGACGCCCGAGCCAGCGTGCAGGGGCGCCTCGACCTCGTTCTGTCGGCCGACGCGGACATCATTCCCAGCACGTCAGCGGACCCGCTCGCACCATACGGCCGCGAGATCACGGTCGGACGCGGAGTCCGCTACCCGGACGGCACGACGGAGATCGTGTCTCTCGGGCTCTTCGACGTTCGGCAAGTCGGCGTTGAGGACCGCGGAGCCGACAGGGTGCTTCGGATCACAGGGCAGGACCGCTCTGCCCGCGTGATCGACGCGCGCATTGAGGAGCAGTTGACGATCGCGGTCGGCACGAACGTCAACGCCGCTATCACGGACCTCGTGAGCGCAGCGATTCCCGCCGTGATCGACCTGACGCCAACGGTCGCGACGACACCGACGATCGTCAGCGAGGAGGGCGACGATCGCTGGGCACTGGCATCGTCGCTCGCCGATAGCGTCGGCTATCACCTGTCCTTCGATCGCGGGGGACATCTGATCAGCCGCCCGTGGGCCGACCTCAGCAACCCAGTCCTCAACGTGTTCGAGGGCGACAGTGGGTTGCTCCTTGACGCCGCGAACGACTGGGACAGGGCACGCACGTACAACCGCGTGATCGCGACCGGAGAGGGCGACGGCACGAACCCGCCCGTCCGCGGCGTCGCCACCGACGACGACCCACTGTCGCCCACGTTCTATGGCGGGCCGTTCGGCAAGGTGCCGCGCTTCTACCGCTCGCAATTCATCACCACGACCGAGCAGGCAATCGCCGCAGCACAGGGCTTCCTGGCCCGCGAGCGCGGCACAACACAGCAGATGACGCTCACCGCTCACGTCGTGCCGCACCTCGAGGTCGGCGACACGATCCGCATCACGCGGCACGCCCTGGGCGTCATCGAGCGTGAACACGCCGTTGACGCGCTCACGATCCCGCTAACGGGGGACGCGGGGATGACGATTCGCACACGGGAGGTCAGGGGCCATTAGCCAGCTCGTTACACAAATCCTGCGCCGCGTCGTCCGCCTGGAGCAGCGCTCCCCGTCCATTCGTCGGGGTGTCGTGACGAGCACGGCGCCTCTGACCGTCACGATCGGCGGGAGTGGTCCGATCCCTGGTGTCGTCGCGTTGGACGGGCCAATCCTCAGCGCGGGCGACGTCGTCAGCGTGATGATGTCCGCTGGGACCGCCCTCGTCCAGGGGCGCGTCGTTGCTATACCCGCGCCGCCGGCCATCATCCCGTTCACGTTCTCCAACGGGTGGCGCGTCTTCGGAGGTGGGGCTGCCCCGTACGGGCACGCGGGCTTCTGGCGTGACGCGAGCGGGAGAGTCCACCTTGAGGGGCTCCTCGACCGCAACGGCGCCAACTGGGCCGTGCAGGTCATCCTCACCCTCCCGGTCGGGTACCGCCCGCCGAGCGCGAGAGTGTTCCATCCCGGCGTCAACCCGGCCAATGCCGCCGCCCGCGTCGACGTGCAGCCGAACGGCCAACTGCTGCTGCAGGTTGGCGGCGCATCAAACCCCGTCGGCTACCTCACGCTCTCGGGCATCAGCTTCCTGGCGGCATGAATCCAACCTCCGAGGAGAGATCGTGACCAGCCTCCGGCCGACAATGGTGTCCCGATGACGGAGCCCGCGAACGGCAACACGATCATCTACCGGCTCGCCGAGCTCGAGCGGCGCGGCGAACGTCTCAGCGATCGGTTGCACACCGCGGAGGGCCTCGCCGGCGAGCATGAGGAGCAGATCAACGGCAAGCGTGGCCTGCAGGTCGCCGTCGACCAGCTCGCCGACGAAGTCAAGGCGCTGCGACGCACGATCTCCACCGTCGGCATCGGGATCATCCTCGCGGCCGTCACGTTCGCACTGAGCGTGCTGCAGCAATGACCGCTCGGCGAAGAGCATGGATGTACGTGCTCGCCGGAGTCACCGCGATCGCGGTGCTCAGCATCATCGCCGTCGCGATCGTCTCGCGGGAGCAGCTGCAGGCCGAGCGCGCGAACAGCTTGCGCACGGGCTGCGAGCAGACCAACCAGCGCAACGTCGCGACGAAGCGCATCGTCGATCAGCGGTTTCCCGATAGTGAGGGCCGTGAGATCACGTTGCTGCCGATCGATGCGCTCGCGCCGCATCGTGACTGCGACGCGCTCATCAACGAGCGCGTCGGTCGCTAACCACGCACCCCTGACGACAGGAGGGGCCACATGGCCACGTTCGACAACCGGCGCGTCAGCTCGCAGTGGGCGACCGTGCTCAACGCCGCACGCGCCGCCGGCGTCCACTTCCGCCTCAACAGCGGGCAGCGCACGTTCGCTGAGCAGGAGCGACTGCGGGCCGCGTACCTCGCGGGTCGCGGCGCGCTCGCGGCCGTCCCCAGCCACACCGCGCCGCACATCCGCACCGGCCGCCCCGATCACGCCCTCGACGTCGACATGTACGTCGGTGACGGCGTGCAGGGCCTCGCGCGCTGGCTGCGCGCCAAGGGCGCGAGCGTCGCGTGGACGGTCCCCGGTGAGGGCTGGCATATCGAGGTGCCGCGCGCCCACCTCGAGCGCCTCATGCTCGCGCTCGCGAAGCCCGCTGGGCCGGCGTCGTGGCTGACGGAGGTGGAGCTGCGCAGGGTCCGTGAGCTGGACGCGATCCGCAGGGGCGGCAAGCCCGCGCACGATCGTCGCGAGGAGGTCCTCGTGCGCGTGCTGGTGGAGCAACGCA
>JAUYGN010000041.1 GCA_030690545.1 Solirubrobacteraceae bacterium | reverse complement strand
GCGCGCCCGACCGCGAGCTGGCGCTCGAGTCCGTGCGGGCCGCCGCCCGTGCCCAGGTGCTGCAGCGCGGCGCGCTCGCGCCCGGCGCGGCAGACGACGCGGTGCGCGACGCCGCACGCACGCTCGGCTTGCACGAGGATGAGATCGCTGCGCTGACAGGTCAGCGCAGCGGTGACGACGATGCGCTCGCGATCGGGCGAGCGCTGGCGAGAGGACGGCGATGAGAGAGCTCTACGAACGGTTGGCGGGCGAGGTCGGCAAGGTCGTCGTCGGTCAGGAGGACGTCGTGCGCGGCGTCGTCACCGGCCTCGCGGTCGGCGGCCACGTGCTGCTCGAAGGTCCGCCCGGGGTCGCCAAGACGCTGCTGGCGAGCGCGGTCGCACGGGCGCTCGGGCTCGAGTTCCGGCGCGTGCAGTTCACCCCCGACATGCTGCCCTCCGACCTGACCGGCACGAGCACGCTGCGCGGCGGCGAGCTCGCGTTTCGCTCCGGACCGGTCTTCACGAACCTGCTGCTGGCCGACGAGGTCAACCGCACGCCGCCCAAGACGCAGGCCGCCCTGCTCGAGGCGATGCAGGAGGGCCAGGTCTCCGTCGACGGCGTCAGCCGTCCGCTGCCCGACCCGTTCCTCGTCGTCGCCACGCAGAACCCGATCGAGTACGAGGGCACCTATCCGCTGCCGGAGGCCCAGCTGGACCGCTTCCTGATGAAGATCGAGGTCGGCTACCCGCCGGCCGCGGGCGAGCTGCGGATGCTCGGGCTGGCTCGTCAGGGGCTGCGGCCGGTGTCGCTGGAGGACGTCGCGCTCGTCGCCGACGTCGCGCAGGTGCGCGCGGCGCGGGCGGTCGTCGACGGGATCGGCGTCGCCGACGACGTCGCCGACTACGTCGTCGCGGTCGTGCGCCGCACGCGCGAGCTGCCGAGCATCGCGCTCGGCGCCAGCCCGCGCGCGGCCGTGCACCTGCTCGTCGCCGCGAAGGCCGCCGCCGCGCTGGCCGGGCGGTCGTTCGTGACGCCCGACGACGTCGCCGGGCTGGCGGCGCCGGTCCTGTGTCACCGGCTCGTGCTGCGCCCCGAGGCGGAGCTCGAGCGCTACGACGCCGCCGACGCCGTGCGCACCGTGCTCGAATCCGTGCCCGTGCCGCGGTGAGCCGGCAGGCAGCCCGCACCGAGTCGCGACGCTCGCGCGTCGCCCGCGGCGCGGCCGTGCGCTTCACGCCGCGCCGCGAGACGCCGCGGTGAG
>JAUYGN010000030.1 GCA_030690545.1 Solirubrobacteraceae bacterium | reverse complement strand
GGGGCCGATCGCCGCGGCGGCGTCGGCGCCGGTCGCGCCGTCGGGCAGCTGCAGCGCGGTTCCATCGGGAAGCGTGACGTTCACGAGGCCATTGTCACAGTCCCGTCCGCCGGCCGTGGCCCGGGCCACGCGTGGCGCCGTTCGGGCGCCATTCGCCGATCTGCGCCATGCACCGCAGGGCGCGGTGGCTAGCCTGTGGTTCTCCTGCGGGTGCGTCCCGGCGTTCTCCGAACGCCTTCCCCCGCCGCAAACGACCGGCCAACCTGCGCCGCGCGCACGCCGCGTGTCGCCTTCGGGCCGCTGGAAGGACCACACATCGAATGCGTCTCAGAACCCTGGGCGCCGCCTGCGCTACGTGCGCTTTCGCGGCGTCCTCTTCCCCAGCCGTCGCCCAAGCTCCGGCGCCCGATCCCGCGGCGCCGGCGACCGCCCCCGCTCCCCCCGCGACGACCGTCGCCGTACCCGGCGACATGTACCGCGCCGCCAAGCACAAGGCGATCGACCGCAACATGTTCCTCTCGCGGCGCCTCGCACGCCTGACCGACGATCCGATGACGCGCCGCGAGCGCGAGCAGCGGCGCAGCGTGCTGCACCGCTTCACGCTGGACGCGGTGCGGACGTCCACGCGCAACGTCGCGCGCGACGTGCGCGAAGCGCGCAAGGATCGCCACGGCGGCGCCCCGAACGTCCCGATCCCGCCGGTGCTGAAGGCGATCGCGCAGTGCGAGTCGGGCGGCGACCCGCGGGCGATCTCGCCGGGCGGCACGTACCGCGGCAAGTACCAGTTCTCCTTCTCGACCTGGGCGTCGGTCGGCGGAAGCGGCGACCCCGCCGCCGCCTCCGAGACCGAGCAGGATCGCCGCGCGGCGATCCTGTACCGCACCGGTGGTCCCGGCCACTGGCCCGTCTGCGGTCGCTGACCGGCACGTCGTCCGACCTTGCGTCACGGGCTCGGCGGAGCGTCGCCGGGGCCCGTGGCGCACCGCGTCGGCGCTCGCTCCGATCCACCCGGGGCGACGGCGCACGGCAGGTAGCCTGCGGGCATGGATCCCGCCGCGCTGCGCGCCGAGTTTCCCGTCTTCGAGCGGACCGCCTACCTCAACGCCGGCACCTGCGGCCCGCTCCCGCGCGGCGCCGCGCAGGCCGTCGCCGACGTGCTCGCGCACGCCGCGTCCGACGGTCGCGCGAGCGCATACTTCGCCGCGCTGCTCGAGCACCGCGACCACCTGCGCTCCTCGTATGCCGGGCTGCTCCGCGCAGCGACCGACGACATCGCGCTGACGACCTGCACGAGCGAGGGCATCGTGCGCGTGCTCGCCGCGCTCGACCTCGGTCCGGGCGACGAGGTGCTGACCTCCGACGAGGAGCACCCCGGCCTGCAGGGACCGCTCGCCGCCGCGCGCCGCCAGCGCGGCATCGAGATCCGCGTCGTCGCCTTCGCGCAGATCGCCGACGCCGTCGGACCGCGGACGAAGCTCGTCGCGTGCTCGCATGTCAGCTGGGTCAACGGACGCGTCGTGCCCGACCTCTCGCAGCTCGCCGACGACGTCCCCGTGCTGCTCGACGGGGCGCAGGGCGTCGGCGCCGTGCCGACCGACGTCGCGGCGCTCGGCTGCTCGTTCTATGCCGGCCCGGGCCAGAAGTGGCTCTGTGGACCCGTCGGCAGCGGGATGCTCTACGTCGCGCCGGGCTGGCGCGACCGGCTGCCCGCGACCGGTCCGACCTACCTGAACCTCGCCGATCCCGCGGCGGGCCTGGATGCCGTCCCGCAGGCCGGCGCGGCGCGCCACGACGCCTCCGCCCTGAGCCTCGAGACGCTCGCGGCGACCACCGCCTCGCTGGGAGTGCTCGGCGACGCCGGCTGGTCCGCCGTGCACGAGCGCGGCGCCGCGCTCGCACAGCAGCTCGCCGACGCGCTCGGCGCGCGCGGCCGCGAAATCGCGCCGCGCGACCGGACGACGCTCGTCTCCTGGCAGGAGCCCGATCCATCCGCCGCGCGCGAGCTGCTCGCGCAGGCCGGCGTGATCGTCCGCGACCTGCCGGGCACCGGCCTGCTGCGGGCGTCCGTCGGCGCCTGGAACGACGCCTCGGACCTCGATCGGCTGCTGTCGGCGCTGCCGTGATCGGCGAGCTGTTCCGGGCACGCGCCGCCGAGCTGCAGCGCGGCGGTCGCTCGCGGCTCTATGTCGAGCTGATGCGCGAGGCGGCGGACGACGCCGACGCCGGTGGCATCGTCGCCGCGATCTTCGCCGGCGACCCGGCGACGCCGGCATCCGTGCCCGAGCTGCGGCTGCTCGCCGCGCTGCATCACCTCGTCCTCAGCGGCGGGGCACCGGAGCTCGCGCGGTACTTCCCGAGCGCCGGCGGCGACGCGCCGCCGCAGGACGCCTGGGCGGTCGCACGGCGCACGCTCGCCGAGCACGAGGCCTTCATCCGCGAGCGCGCCCGGCGGACCGTGCAGACCAACGAGCCGGGCCGCTGCGTCGCGCTGTACGGCGGGCTGCTGTGGCTGTCCGAGCGCCATCGCCTGCCGATCCGCCTGCTCGAGATCGGCGCCAGCGCGGGCCTGAACCTCAATCCGGACCGCTTCGCGTACGTCGTCGACGGTGCACCGCTCGGCGACGCGCGCAGCCCGCTCGCGTTCGACGAGCCGTGGACGGGTGCGCCGGTGACCGACCCTCCGGCGGCTGCGGCGCGCCTGCGGATCGTCGAGCGTGCCGGCTGCGATCAGGCCCCGATCGATCCGACCTCGGTCGACGGGCGACTGGAGCTGCAGTCCTACATCTGGCCCGACGAGCCGGCGCGCTTGGCGCGCGTCGAGCTGGCGGCGTCGATCGCCGCCCGCCATCCGGTCGCGATCGAGCGCCGCGGCGCGGCGGCGTGGCTGCTGAGACGCCTCGGCGCGCCGCGCGCCGACGTCGTCACGGTCATCTGGCAGTCCGTCGTCGACCAGTACCTCGAGGATGCCGAGCGCGCCGCGATCCGCAGCGCGTTCGCGAGCGCGGGCGGCGGACCGCTGGCCTGGCTGACGCTCGAGCCGCCGGCCGCCGCCAGCGAGGACGGCAGCTTCGAGCTGCGCTGCCACGAGCGCCCCGAGGGCAACGGCAGCGGCGAGTCGCGCCTGCTCGCCCGCGCCGGCTACCACGGCCCGCCGGTCGTCTGGGCGGTCGCGTCACCTGACGCCTGACGCCTCGCGGCGAGACCGATGAGTTCTGCGCGCGGCGGCGGTCTTCATGAGATACGCCCACCGCGAACACGCAAGGAGCCGACATGAGCCTTCCGCAGATCACGTCACGAGAGCAGTGGCTGGCAGCGCGCAAGGCGCTGCTCGCCAAGGAGAAGCAGCTGACCCGCGCGCGCGACGCGCTGAGCGCCGAGCGTCGCCGGCTGCCGATGGTGCAGGTCACGAAGGACTACCTCTTCACCGGCCCCGACGGCGAGGCCGGCCTGCTCGACCTGTTCGCCGGCCAGCAGCAGCTGATCGTCGCGCACTTCATGTTCGACCCACGCTGGGAGCAGGGCTGCTCGAGCTGCTCGGCGGGCGCCGACGAGGTCTCGCAGGGGCTGCTCGACCACCTGCGCGCGCGCAGCACCGAGCTCGTCCACGTCGCGCGCGCGCCGATCGACAAGATCGAGCGCTACAAGGCCGAGCGGGGCTGGACCTTTCCCTGGTACTCGTCCTACGGCAGCGACTTCAACTACGACTTCGGCGTGACGATCGACGAGTCGATCGCGCCGCCGCACTACAACTACAAGACCCTGGCCGAGCACGAGCGGGCCGGCACCGCCTACTACTTCGAGGGCGAGCAGCCGGTCGAGGAGCCGGGGACGAGCGTCTTCCTGCGCGACGACGAGGACCGCGTCTTCCACACGTACTCCTCCTATGGCCGCGGCACGGAGGCGACCGGCGGCTCGTACTACTTCCTCGACCTGACCGCGCTCGGCCGTCAGGAGGCGTGGGAGGAGCCCCGGGGCAGGTCGGCCGCCGCGCGCCCCGCGCAGCCCGACTTCGCTCCGTAGCGGAGCTTCGCGGCAGCTAGCGCTTCGCCCAGGCGCGCGGATCGGACGTCAGCTCGGCGACCTGCGCCGGCAGGTCTCCGCTCGCGACGTCGGCGAGGCTGATCTCCTCGAGCAGGCCGCGCAGCGTCGAGCGCACGGCGATCCAGACGTCCTTCAGCGGTGCCGCGCTGCCGCTGAACTGCAGCTCGTCGGGTCGCCGGCCGCCGACGCCGGCCAGCGGGCCGTCGATCGCGCGGATCACGTCGGCGATCGAGATCTCCGCTGCCGGGCGCGCGAGCAGGTGGCCGCCGTCGGGGCCGCGGCGGCTCTCGGCGATCCCCGCCTGCCGCAGGCCTTGCAGGATGTTCTCGAGGAACTTCAGCGGGATCTCCTGAGCGCGCGCGAGCGCCTCCGCCTTGACCGGCCGCAGCGGGTCCTCACCGGTCTGGGCGACGGCGAGCTCGACGCTGGCGCGGACGGCGTAGTCGACCTTCGCGGAGACCCTCATGCCGACAATCATGGCGGGTGTCGCCGTGGTTCGTCGACCTCGGATCGCTGCGGGCCGTCCACCGCACCCTCCTCGCGCTGGTGATCGCGGCCCGCTGCGCCTCACTGCAGACCTCCGGTCGAGATGGCATACTCCTGAATCTCAGTCAACAATTCGGTAATTGCTGGAGGGCACGTGAGAACTCGCGCACACATCGTCGTATCCCTGATGGCCGCCGTCACCGCACTGGTCATCGCCGGCTGCGGCGGTGCAAGCGACAGCGTCGACGGCGACGACAACACGGCATCCGGCAGCGGCGACGGCGGCAGGCTGTCGCTCGTCGCCTACGCGGTGCCGAAGGTCGGCTTCGACAAGGTCGTCCCGCTGTTTCAGAAGACCCCTGAGGGCCAGGGCGTCACGATCAGCCAGTCCTACGGAGCGTCCGGCGACCAGTCGCGCAAGGTCGAGAACGGCCTCGAGACCGACATCGTGAACTTCTCGCTGGAGCCCGACATCACCCGCCTCGTGAAGGCCGGCCTCGTCGACGAGGACTGGAAGGACGACAAGTTCAACGGCATCGTCTCGAGCTCCGTCGTGACGCTCGTCGTGCGCAAGGGCAACCCGAAGAACATCCGCGACTGGGACGACGTCGTCAAGCCCGGCGTGAAGATCATCAACCCGAACCCGTTCAGCTCCGGCTCGGCGAAGTGGAACATCCTCGCGCCGTACGCGCTCAAGAGCGACGGCGGCAAGAACGTCGACGACGGGATCGACTTCGTCACGAAGCTGATCGGCAACCTCGAGGGCCAGCCGAAGTCCGGCCGCGAGGCGACCGAGCTGTTCCTCCAGGGGGCCGGCGACGTGCTGCTGAGCTACGAGAACGAGGCGCTCTTCGCCCAGCGCAACGGCGAGCCCATCGAGTACGTCACGCCGCCGACGACGTTCCTGATCGAGAACCCGCTGGCGATCGTCAACAAGTCCAAGAACCCGGAGAAGGTGCAGGCGTTCAAGGACTTCCTGTACTCCGCCGAGGGCCAGCGCGCCTGGGGCGAGGCCGGCTTCCGCCCGGTCGACCCCGAGGTCGCGGCCGAGTTCGACGAGTTCCCGCCGCCGGAGAAGCTCTACACGATCGCCGACTTCGGCGGCTGGGACAAGGTCAACGCCGAGCTGTTCGATCCCGACAACGGCACGATCGCCAAGATCTACGACCAGGCCACGAGCTAGGGCACCACACGAGTGTCGCTCGTCACGCACCTGCCGGGAGCCGGCGTCCGCAAGCGCGGGCGCCGGCCGACGGCCGTCGGCGGCGTCGGCCCGCTCGGGCTCGGCGTCGCCATGCTCTGGCTGAGCCTGATCGTGCTGCTGCCGCTGGCGGCGGTCACGACACGCGCGTTCGACAACGGGCTGATCGGGTTCTGGGACGCGATCAACGCACCGGCCGCGCGCTCGGCGCTGATCCTGACGACGGTGATCTCGGTCATCGTCGCGCTGATCAACGTCGTCGCCGGCACGCTGATCGCGTGGGTGCTCGTGCGCGACGAGTTCCCCGGCAAGCGCTTCTTCAACGCGCTGATCGACCTGCCGTTCGCGCTGCCGACGATCGTCGCCAGCATCGTGCTGCTGACGCTCTACGGGCCGCGCAGCCCGATCAACCTCGAGCTCAACGCGACCCGCCCGGCGCTCATCATCGCGCTGCTGTTCGTCACGCTGCCGTTCGTCGTGCGCTCCGTGCAACCGGTGCTGATCGAGGTCGATCGCGAAGCCGAGCAGGCGGCCGCCTCGCTCGGCGCCAGCAACCGCACGATCTTCCGGCGCATCGTCCTGCCCGCGCTGGGCCCGGCGCTGCTCGGCGGCGCCGGCCTGGCGTTCGCGCGCGCGATCGGCGAGTTCGGCTCGATCGTGCTGATCGGCGGCGGCATCCCCTACGAGACCGAGGTCGCGTCGCAGTACATCCTCAAGCAGATCGAGGTCGACCGGCCCGTCAACGCGGCCGCGGTGTCGGTCGCGCTGCTGGCGATCTCGTTCATCGTCCTGCTGATCCTGCGCACGGCCGCGGCGCGCAGCCGGCGACACGAGACGGGAAGCTGAGCGATGGTCCTCGATCGCAAGGCCACCCTGTCGCTGCGCGCGCTCGCGCTCGGCTATCTGATCATCCTGCTGCTGATCCCGCTGCTGCTGATCTTCTTTCGCACGTTCGAGGACGGCGTGGCGGCGTTCTGGGCGCAGGTCACGACGCCGGCGAGCATCGCGGCGATCCAGCTGTCGCTGACGATCGTCGCGATCGCCGTCCCGCTGAACGTGATCTTCGGCATCGTCACGGCGCTCGCGCTGGCGCGCGGTCGCTTCCCCGGCCGCGGCATCGTGCAGGCGATCGTCGACCTGCCGTTCGCGGTCTCGCCGGTCATCGTCGGCGTCTCGCTGATCCTGCTGTGGGGCACGGGCGGCTGGCTCGGAGGCCTCGCCGGCCTCGGCATCCAGGTGATCTTCTCGCTGCCCGGCATGGTGCTCGCGACGATCTTCGTGACGCTGCCGTTCGTCGTGCGCGAGGTCGAGCCGGTGCTCCACGAGATCGGCGACGAGCAGGAGCAGGCCGCCGCCACGCTCGGCGCGTCGCGCATGCAGACCTTCTGGCGCATCACGCTGCCGGCGATCCGCTGGGGGCTCGTGTACGGGGTCGTGCTGACCGTTGCCCGCGCGCTCGGCGAGTTCGGCGCGCTGATCGTCGTGTCGGGTGCGGTGTCCGGCGAGTCGCAGACGCTGACGCTGCTCGTCCACTCGCGCTACATCGACGACCACAACGTCTTCGGCGCGTACGCTGCGTCGACCGTGCTGATGGCGTTCGCCATCGTGACCCTCTTGCTGATGACCACCTTGAATAGGAGACGGGAGCTCGAATGATCACTGTTGACACGGTTTCCAAGCGCTTCGGCGAATACACCGCGCTGGACGCCGTCTCGCTGGAGGTTCCCGAAGGGTCGCTGACGGCGCTGCTGGGGCCGAGCGGATCGGGCAAGTCGACGCTGCTGCGGATCATCGGCGGCCTCGAGCTGCCCGACGCGGGCGTGATCCGGATCGACGGCGAGGACGTCACGAAGGTGCCGCCGCAGCGGCGCGGGATCGGCTTCGTCTTCCAGCACTACGCCGCCTTCCGGCACATGACGGTGCGCGACAACGTCGCCTTCGGACTGACGGTGCGCAAGCAGCCCAAGGCGCGCATCGAGGCGCGCACGTCGGAGCTGCTCGGGATCGTCGGCCTGGCCGGCTACGCCGAGCGCTACCCGAACCAGCTGTCGGGCGGCCAGCGCCAGCGCATGGCGCTCGCCCGCGCGCTCGCCGTCGAGCCGCGCGTGCTGCTGCTCGACGAGCCGTTCGGCGCGCTCGACGCGAAGGTCCGCGCCGAGCTGCGCGAGTGGCTGCGCCGGCTGCACGAGGAGGTCGAGGTGACGACGCTGCTGGTCACCCACGACCAGGAGGAGGCGATGTCGATCGCCGACCGGATCGCCGTGATGGACAACGCGCGGATCGAGCAGGTCGGCGGTCCGCGCGAGCTCTACGACCGGCCTGCGAATCCCTTCGTGGCGGGCTTCCTCGGCGCGGTCAGCCAGCTCGGCGACCGACTCGTGCGCCCGCACGACATCCTGATCGAGACCGACGCGCTCGACGGTGGCCTCGAGGCGCAGGTGCAGCGCGTCGTCCACCTCGGCTTCGAGGTCCGCGTCGAGCTGATGCTGACCGACGGCGCCGAGGTGTCGGCACAGCTGACACGCCAGACCGTCGACGAGCTCGAGCTCGCGCACGGCGACATCGTCTGGCTGCACGCGGCGCCGACGACCGTGCTGCCAGACGCCGGTCCCGACGCGGCGGCCACGGTCGATCCGGGGCCGGAAGTCGCCGGCGAGCGGGCGGCGTAGGACCACCCGCCCCGGGTCGCCGCCGGGCGCCGTCAGGTCGATGCGACGCCGGGCATCGCCGCGAGCCAGTCCAGCCAGCCGCCCGCGAGGACGAGCTCGGCGAGCTGCGCGTACCCGCCCGCAGCGGGATGTGAGCCGTCGTTGGCGGCCGCCTCGGCGGTCCAGACGGCGCTTGCGCCGAGCGCCTTGGCCGTGTCGACGAACGCGATCCGGCGGTGGGTGGCGACGTGCGCGAACTGGCTGGAGAGCTCGCGGATGCGCTCGTCCTGATCGCGCTCGCCGACGGGCGGCGGACCGACGATGAAGACGCCGCACCCGCTCGCCTCGGCGAGGTCCAGCAGCCGCCCGAGCGTCCGGACGGCCAGTCCGGGCGCGACCCGCAGGCGCCGGCCCTGCTCGGTCATGTCGTTCGAGCCGAAGCTCAGCACGACGCCGTGGCTCGCGTCCACCGCCCGCGTCCGCGCAGCCGTCTCGGCCTGCCAGCGCGCCGCGACGTCGAGCGTCGTGTCGCCCCGCACCCCGAGGTCGTAGGCCGTCAGCGGCAGGCCGGCAGCATGCGCCGCGGCGACGACGCGCCCGACCCAGCCGAGACCCGTCGGGTCGCCGACGCCGGCCGCGAACGAGTCGCCGAAGAACAGCACGCGCCGGTCTGCTTGCATCGCCGCAGCGTAGTTGGCGCTCGCGCGCGGAGGCGGCCGGCGTGCGCGCGGTCCGACGGCGACCCGCGCTGCCCGACGGACGCGTTCGGCCGACGGGACACCACACCCGCGGTGCTGCGAGGTAGCGTCCCTCGCCGATGACCGTGATCGAGCTCGACACCGACCGCGGCGCCGCCCGCGTGCATCTGCATCGCGCCGACGATCCGCGCGCCGCGCTCGTCCTCGGGCACGGCGCCGGCGGCGGCGTCACCGCGCCGGACCTCGTTGCGGTGACGAGGGCCGCACGGGCCGCCGGGGTCAGCGTGGCGCTCGTCGAGCAGCCCTACCGCGTCGCCGGACGACGCTCTGCACCCCGCGCCCCGCTGCTCGACGCGGCCTGGACCTCGATCGTGCAGCAGCTGCGCGCCGGGCCGCTCGACGGCCTGCCGCTGATCGCCGGCGGGCGCTCGTCGGGCGCCCGCGTCGCCTGCCGCACCGTTGCGGCGACCGGTGCGACGGCCGTCCTGTGCCTCGCGTTCCCGCTCGTCGCACCGTCCGGCGTCAGCCGCCAGGACGAGCTCGACGGCGCGGGCGTCTCCGTGCTCGTCGTGCAGGGCTCGAGCGATCGCTTCGGGATCCCCGAGCCCGATGCGGCGGTCGCGCGCTCGGTCGTCGTCGTGCGCGGCGACCACGGCCTGAAGTCCGACCTGCCGGCGGTCGCCGACGCGGTCGCCACCTGGCTGATGGTGATCCTCGCGCGCGCCAGCTGAGCGCGCCCGCCATCGAGGCGCACGCCGTGGCTCGCCGGGACCTGGTCGAGTTGTTCATGCCCCACATGAGCAACTCGACCCGCTCGGCTGTGTTCCGGGCTCGCGGGCACTACATCCTGTAGAGGGGGCGAGAGATCGGCCCGAGCGGCACATTCGCGCAGGCCGCCAGCGCGCGGCCGAGGACGTCGCGCGTCGTCAGCGGGTCGATCACGCCGTCGTCCCACAGGCGGGCGCTCGCGTAGTACGGATGGCTCTGCGTCTCGAACTGCGCGCGCGTGCGCTCGCGCAGCGCCTCGACGGCCGCCGGGTCGCGGTCGCCGGCGACGGCGCCGAGCACCGTCGCCGCCTGCTCGCCGCCCATCACCGAGATCCGGGCATTGGGCCACGTCCACAGAAAGCGCGGGTCGTAGGCGCGGCCGCACATGCCGTAGTTGCCGGCGCCGTGCGAGCCCCCGACGATGACCGTCAGCTTCGGCACCCGCGCGCACGCGACGGCGGCGACCATCTTCGCCCCGTCGCGCGCGATCCCGCCGGCCTCGGCCTCGCGCCCGACCATGAAGCCCATCACGTTCTGCAGGAACGCCAGCGGCACGCCGCGCTGGTCGCAGAGCCCGATGAAGTGCGCCGCCTTGCGCGCGCTGTCGGCGAACAGCACGCCCTGGTTGGCGAGGATCCCGACCGGATGGCCGTCGATGTGCGCGAAGCCGCAGACGATCGTCTTCGCGTAGAGCGCCTTGAACTCGTGCCAGCGCGAGCCGTCGACGAGGCGAGCGATGATCTCGCGCGGGTCGTAGCCCTTGCGCGGGTCGACCGGCACGGCGCCGTAGAGCGTCGCCGGGTCGACCGCGGGCCGCTCCGGATCGACGCGCTCCCACGGCGCAGCGGGGCGCGGACCGAGCGTGCCGACGATCGAGCGCACGATCTCAAGCGCGTGCGCGTCGTCGTCGGCCAGGTGATCGGCGACGCCCGACCGGCGGGCGTGCACGTCGCCGCCGCCGAGCTCCTCGGCGCTGACCTCCTCCCCGGTCGCGGCCTTCACGAGCGGTGGGCCCGCGAGGAAGATCGTCGCCTGGTCGCGGACGATGACGGTCTCGTCGCTCATCGCCGGGACGTAGGCGCCGCCGGCGGTGCACGAGCCCAGCACCGCCGCGATCTGGGCGATCCCTGCCGCCGACAGCGTCGCCTGGTTGAAGAAGATCCGGCCGAAGTGCTCGCGGTCGGGGAAGACCTCGTCCTGCAGCGGCAGGTAGGCGCCGCCGGAGTCGACGAGGTAGATGCAGGGCAGCCGGTTGTGCAGCGCGATCTCCTGCGCGCGCAGGTGCTTCTTGGCCGTCAGCGGGAAGTACGCGCCGCCCTTGACGGTCGCGTCGTTGGCGACGATCGCGCACTCGCGGCCGGCGACGCGCCCGACGCCCGTGACGATCCCGGCACCGGGCGCGGCGCCGTCGTAGAGCCCGTGCGCTGCGAGCGGCGAGAGCTCGAGCAGCTGCGCGCCGTCGTCGAGCAGGCGCGCGACGCGCTCGCGCGCGAGCAGCCGGCCGCGCGCGACGTGGC
>JAUYGN010000011.1 GCA_030690545.1 Solirubrobacteraceae bacterium | reverse complement strand
CTGCGCGCGGCGGGCGCGGTCCGTGTCGCCGGCGTCCGCGCACGGCCGCGCGAGCGGGGCGGCGTCCGCGCGGCGGCGGGCTCCGGCGCGGTCCCCGGCTGCTCGAGCAGCGCTCGTGTCCGGACGCCGATCTCGGTCACGCGACGAAGGGCTTCGTCGACCACGCTGCGCGCCTCCTGCTCGGCCTCGAGGATCGTCTGGCTGGCGACCGCTTCGGCGCCGGCTGCGACGCGCTCGCGGGGCGGCGCGTCGTCGTCCGGCGCGGTCTGGGTACGGCCGGCAGCCGGCGGGCGGCGCTTGCGAGCCGCGGGGAGCGTGACGGCGCTTGCGCCGGCCGCCTTGGGCGCGAGCGCCCTGACCGGCGAATCGTCCGGCGCGCCGGACTCGGGGATCGTCGTGCGCGAGCCCGAGATGCGCGACACGTGCGCCGACCTCGCGATCGCGGGCGGGATCGGCGGCGGCGCGGGAGCCACCGTCGGTGGCGGCGGGCGCCAGCCTTCCGATGGCTGGCGGGCGGCGGAAGCCGTGACCGATTCGAGCTCGCGTTGCAGCGACTGGAGCCGGTCGTCCATCTCGGCGAGCATCGTCGCCAGATCCGGACGCGCATCGTCGATCGCCGCACCTGCGGGCGAGTCAGTGTCCCCGTGCCTGCTCATCGTGCAACAGCCTTTCTATGGTGCAACCGTCGTTCCCCGCCGAGCGACACCACCCCGCTCTCCGGCGCACCACCATCCGATGCGGGCGCCGTCGACGCAGGGCTACGGCGCGTTCCGTGCGCCCGACCCGAGCCGCCAAGATACCGGAAACCAGGTTTACATACGACCGTATTTCGTATAAACGTCCAGCGCGGCGGGCACGGTGCCGTGGCGCATCCGCCGCGCGATCGCGGTGGCGCCGCTCGTCACGCGCGACGAGGTCCCTGCGAGCGCCGACCGGCCGCGCTCTCGCGAGCGCCGCGCGGGTCCGCGACGCGCTACGCGGCGCGGCTGGCGCCGAGCGTCGTTCCGGCGGGCGCCAGGGCGCGCCGATAGCCGTCCGCCAGGCGCTGCAGCGAGCGCTCCCATGTGCGCTCGGCGACCGCCTGCTGAGCGCTCCGGGCGAGCCGCTCGCGCTGCAAGGGCTGGGCCGCGAGCTCGACGACCGCATCGGCGAGGGCGCCCGCGTCTGCCGGGCACAGGCGCCCCGTCGATCCGTCGCTGACGATGCTCGTCGGCCCGCCTTCGCCGACGGCGACGACCGCCAGCCCGCTTGCCTGCGCTTCCAACAGGACCTGGCCGAAGGTGTCCGTGCGGCTGGCGAAGAGGAAGATGTCGGCGCTCGCGTACGCCGTCGCGAGCGCGTCGCCCTCCAGCCAGCCGAGGAACGTCGCGTGCTCGCCGAGGCGCTCGCGCAGGACGTCCTGCTCGGGGCCGCCGCCGGCCAGCACGAGGTGCAGGCGCGGATCGCGGGCGTGCGCCCGCAGGAACGCGTCGGCGAGCAGGTCGGCGCCCTTCTCGTGCGTCAGGCGACCGGCGTAGAGGACCGTGATCTCACCTGGCAGGACGTTGGCATCGCGGCGCGCGGGCGAGAAGCGCGCGAGGTCGACGCCGCGATCCCAGCGCGCGATCCGCTCGTCGCGGATGCCCATCTCGCGCAGCACCGCGTCCGACGCGGCGCTGGGCGACAGCACGCGCCGGCACTGGCCGTAGAAGGCGCCGATCGCGATCCGCGCGGCGAGCTCGAGCTGCGGGTCCTGCGAGCGCAGGCCGGCGTAGGCGGCGAGCTCGGTGTGGTAGCTGCCGAGGATCGGCACGCCCATCACGCGGGCGATGATCGCGGCGGCGGCTCCCGACGGGCCGGGCGAGCAGAGGTGGACGAGGTCGTAGCGACCGTCGGCGAGCGCCTCGACGATCGCCGGCAGGCTCGGCACCCCGACCTTCAGCCCGGCGTAGAACGGGATGTCGACCTCGGCGACGGCGCTCAGGCGCCGGTCGACGTTGTGATCGGTGCCGACCACCTCGACCTCGAAGCCGGGCACGCCGCGGTCGCGCAGCTCGTCGAGCGTGTGCGTCACGCCGTGCATCCCGCCGACCGCGTCGGCGACGAGCGCGACGCGCAGCGGCTCGCCCTCGCGACGCGCGAGCTTGTGCTTCTCGCGGCCGAGGAAGGCGGCCGCCGGCGCGTAGGGGATCGCCGCCAGGCAGGCGTCGAACAGCGTCGTCGCGCTCGTCGCGAGCTCGGCGCCGCCGGCCGCCGTCGCCGCGCCGGCGATCTGGTGCACGGCGCGCGTGAGCTTGCGCTCGTGGATGCGCTTCGCGCGGCGGTACAGGCCGGCGTGGAAGAAGTCGTCGCTCTGCAGCAGGGCGATCAGCTCCGTCTCGCAGAGATCGAGCTCGACGGCGGTCAGCCAGGCGCGCAGCAGCGCGCGGGCGTCGTCGGGACGCAGGCCGTCCGCGCCGGCGTCGCCGGAGCGCTCGTCGCCCTCGCGCATCAGCCGCTGGACCATCGTGAAGATCACGGCCGGGTCGGTGGCGACGCCGTCGCTCGCGCCGCGACCGAGCGCGCGCACGGCGAGCGCCATCGCGGCGTGCGTCCACTTCGCGGCGCTGCCGTGCGCGCCGAGCGGCGTGGCGCGGCCGGCGACGACGTGGTCGAGGTACTCGCGCCAGGTCGCCGCCGCCGGCGTCTGCGTGAAGGTGCGCCCGATGTCGATGCCGGCATGGTCGTCCGAGCCGCCGACGCCGGTGCCGCCGTGCGTCTCGATGTAGACCTCGGCGGGCGCGTTGAGCTCGTGCGCGCGTGAGCCGTTGCGCGTCTCCCAGGTCGGGAAGAGGTGCGCCAGGCGGCGGCGGTGGCGCGGCGTCAGCGGCGCCTCGACGGCATAGAAGGGGTGCGCCAGCGCACACGCGATGTCGCGCTCGATCAGCTCTTCGGCGACGGCCTCGACGTCGCCGGCGAGCGCCTGCAGGCGCTCGTGGTCGTCGGGCGTGATGCCCCAGCAGAGGATGTGCACGGCCTGCGGCTCGTCGCGAAACCAGGCCGTCAGCTCCTCGGAGACGAACGCGTCGTCGTAGCGCTCGGCGAGCTCCAGCGCCCCGTCGATCGTGTCGTGATCGGTGATCGTCACGAAGTCCATCCCGCGGCGCTTGGCGAGGTCGTAGACCTCCTGCGGCGGCGTCGCGCATTCGGGCAGCCCGAGCGCGCGCTGGACGCCGAGCTTGGAGACCGCGGAGGCGGTCGAGTGGCAGTGCAGGTCGACCCGGCTGGTCGATTCGGGGGTCATCGTTGCTCCCTCACGTTCGGTATCGGCGATCTGGTCGCGTTCCAATATGGACGCTGTGCAGGGCCTTCTCGTGAACGAGTTGGGACCGGGACGTGACCTTCGTGTGAACGGCGCGGACGGCGCTCAGCGCGGCACCCAGACGCTCAGCGCTCCCATCGCCACCGCGAGCACGGCGAGCAGCACGCCGATCACGTTGGCGGCGCCGCCGATCGCGCCCGCCGCGATCAGCAGCGCGCCCGCCCAGACCGTGCAGGTCGCCTGCGCGACGAGGCCCGACCGCGCCGACCAGCCGGCGACGAGCGCGATCAGCATCCCGATGCCGAGCAGGACGAGCGGGACGCCGATCACCCACGCGACGTCGCTGCCGGCGCAGCGATCGCCGGTCTCGCAGCTGCGCGCGATGACGAGGTCCAGGCCGGTGGCGATCGCTCCGATCGCGAGCAGGCCCGACAGGAGCAACGCGGTCTGGGCCCGCGACGGCATGACGGCAGTGCGTACCCGGAGCGGACGCTGCGCTACCTCAGGACGACGAGATGCCGACCGTGGCGACTGATCGCAGCCGCTCGATATAGCACTGCGCGAAGCGGCGGGCGGCGTCCGGACCGAACAGGCGGTGCGGGTAGCGGAAGGTCAGGTGCAGCCGATCGTCGATCGTCACCGTCCCGATGCAGAGGCTGCCCGGCGCCCGCGCCGGCGTCGAGAACCACAGCTCCGTCGTGGCGCCGGCATCCGGACCGAACGACGGCGCCTCGTCGAGCGAGCCGAGATCGCAGAGCACCGTCGTGTCGACCCAGTGGTTGCCGGTCAGCGGCTGCAGCACGACGATCGACTGCTTGGCCCACAGCACGAGCAGGTCCGCGCGCTCCAGCGCCGCGATCAGCGCGACGCCCGTCCGCGTGCGCTCGTTGCGCGCGATCTGGGCGCCGATCGTCGCCAGCGCCGAGGCCGGCTCGACGCGATCGCGGCGGCTCGTCGACATCCGGGCCATCACCGAGAAGTTGGCGATCGCCTCGTCGCGCCATCGCGCGGGACGCAGGTCGACCTGCGCGAGGACGCCGATCCGCCGCCGGTCGCCGCCGTGCTGGCGGTTCCAGTCGCCGATCGCCAGGTGCAGCGCCGCGACGAGGACCTCGGCGCCGATGCCGGAGCCCTGCGTGCCGACCAGACGGCGGGTCTCCTGCGCCGACAGCCCGACGAGGTGAAATCCGCAGCCGGACCGGTCGCGGGCCTGATCGGCGATCAGCAGGGCAGGTCGATCGATGCTGTCGCGTACCCGTTCGAACACGCGCTTGTAGCTGCGCCGCAGGACCGAGGCGGTCGTCGTCGCCGGCCGCACGGGGAGATCGCGGGTGGCGAGGAAGTCCAGCGGCGCGACGGGGTCCGCCTCGCCCGCGTAGGCCCGCGCGATCCGCTCGAGGACCCGCAGCGCGCCGACGCCGTCGGCGGCAGCATGGTTGAGGCTGAGCATCAGGACGTCCCCGGCCGGGTGGCGCGCGAGGCAGACATGCAGCGGGGCGCGGTCGGTGACCGGCACGGCGCGAACCGGCAGCCGGCTGCGCACGCCCGCGAGGGCCTCGTCGTCCGGGCACCGCACGACGTCGAGGAGCCCGTCCTCGACCGTGGCGCTGCCCAGCGCGCTGCCGAGCGCGGCGCGCAGCCGCGGCTCGTCGAGCGCTCCCGCCACGCGTGCCTCCAGCTGCACGCTCCAGGCGCCGGTCGCGGGATCCAGCAGCTCGATCTCGGTGGCCGCGCGCTGGGCCGCCGGCGTCAGCCACTCGCAGTTGAGCTCGCAGCGATGGTCGCCCTGGCGGCCGCGCAGCACCCAGAGCAGGTCCTGGGTCATGCCGGCGACGTTGTGCGCCAGCGCGCGGCGCAGCGAGTAGCCCGATCCGCCGTCAGCTCGCTCGGTCAGCGGCGAGACCTGGTCGACGTGAGCCGTCAGCCTGTTGCCGTCGACCGAGACGTGCAGGCTGTCGGCCGCGACGTTCTCGCGCAGCGAGACCATGCCGCGGTGAAAGAGGCGGCCGACCCGGCTGTCGCGATGGAAGTGGCCGCGCACGTCGAGGTGATGCAGCAACGCGACCGGATCGTGGATCGTCGCTTCGGCGGCGCTCGGAGGACGCTCGTCGTCGGCGACCTCGAGGCGAGATTGCAGCGTCGCCGGATCGGCGGCAGTGGGAGGATCGGAGGTCACGACTGGAGCCTGCGAGCGAATGCGGCGGCGGCCACGAACGGCGCCGCCCGCGCCCGACCGGGACACACATCGTAGGAGGACCAGCTCGGTGCTCGACGTTTCGCGTCGCCACGATCGTCGCCGGGGCCCCGAACACTGCCGTCCGCCCTGACTGCGGCGGATGTGATCGTTCGGTGAAGCGCTGGCGCTGCGGGCGCGCGGCGGCGAAGCTTGGGCCGGATGACGGTCCACCGCGCGATCGCCGGCGACGCGCTTGCGCTGTCGCGTGGGAGGTTGCACGTCGAGATCGGCCGGCGCCCGTTCTCGATCGACGTGCGTCGCGACGGGCGGCGCCTGATCCGCGGCTTCGGGATCTGGTGCGCCGACGGCGAGGTGCGCGACCAGTTCATCCAGTTCACCGAGGGCGTGATCGCCGCCGAGCAGCTCGAGGTTCCCGAGCGCGTCGCGTCGGCGACGCTCGCCGAGCCGCTCGCCGACGGCGTCACGCTCGCGCTGCGGTTCGCCGGCGGGCGCCGCGGGCAGCTGCGCGTGACGCTGCCGCTGGACGACGCCGTGCGCTTCGAGCTGACCGCCGAGGGTGCGCCGCTGCGCCACGCGGCCGGCTGGGACGCGCGCGCCGACGAGCACTTCACCGGCCTCGGGGCGCGTCACGCGCTGCGCGTCGACCACGCCGGCCGGCGCATCCAACTGGGCGCCGACCGCGCCTACACCGGCCCCGACTGCCCGGCCGACATGCTCGCGATCGGCGGCGTCCCGCAGGGCGACTACGCGCCGGCGCCGTGGATGCAATCCTCGCGCGGGTACGCCGTGCATGTCGACGGTCACGGCAACGGGATGCGCTTTCACTTCGGCGCCGACCGCACGACCGTCTCGGCGCGCACGAACGCCGGGTCGCTGCGCATCACCCTGCTCACCGGCCCGTCGCCGGCCGCGCGCCTGCGCCGCCATCTGCGGGCGACGGGCCTGCCGCCGGTGCTGCCCGAGTGGGGCTACGGGTTCTGGAAGTCGCGTGACGTCTACGGCCACCAGCGCGAGGTCGAGGACGACTTCGACGGCTGCCGCGACCACGAGATCGCGCTCGACGCGCTCGTGCTCGACTCGCCCTGGGAGACGCAATACAACACGTGGGTCCCCAACCCGCACCAGTTCACGGACTTCCGCGCGATGGTTTCGAGGTTCCGCGACGCCGGCGTGCGGACCGTCGTCTGGGTGACGCCGTGGGTCAACATCGACTCCTCCGAGGGGCAGACGCCGCCCGACGCGCAGTCGCGCGCGCTGCACCGCGCGCCGGCGTCCAACTACGCGGAGGGCGAGCGCGCCGGCCACTACGTGCGCGACGGTGCCGGCAAGGCGTTCGTCGCGCGCTGGTGGATGGGCACCGGCTCGCCGGTCGACTTCACCTCGCCGGCGGCCGAGGCGTGGTGGCGCGAGCAGGCCACGTCCGCGCTCGCGCTCGGCGTCGAAGGGATCAAGGCCGACGACGGCGAGGGCTACTACTTCCCCGATGACGTCCGCTTCGCCGACGGCAGCACCGGCGCCGACGCCGCCTGGCGCGTCGGCGGCCAGTACCGCCGCAGCATGCAGCGCGCACTCGACGAGGTCCATCCCGGCCGCGGCGTGCTGTTCGGCCGCAGTGGCTGGACCGGTCAGCAGGCGACGGGGATGCTCTGGGGCGGCGACCAGGCATCGGACTTCTGGTCGCTGCGCGTGCTCGTCGCCGCGGCGATCAGCGCCGCCGCGACCGGCTTCTCGAACTGGTCGCACGACGTCGGCGGCTACCTCGGCCACCGGCTCGTCGAGCGCTGTCCAGCGGAGCTGCTCGTGCGCTGGGCGCAGCTGGGCTGCTTCACGCCGCTGATGCAGGCCCATGGGCGGATGGTCCAGGAGCCGTGGACCTACGACGAGCGCACGCTGGGCATCTATCGCTCCTACGTCCTGCTGCACGAGCGCCTCGTCCCCTACATCCGCGCGGCCGCGGCGAGCGCCGCGCGCAGCGGCCTGCCGATCATCCGCCCGCTGCACCTCAGCGACCCGGCCGACGATCGCGCCTGGACGATCGCCGACGCCTACGGCTTCGGCCCCGCGCTGTGGGTCGCGCCGGTGCTCGACGCGGGCGCGCGAGCGCGTGAGGTCGCGCTGCCGCGCGGCGACTGGATCGAGACCTGGTCGGGCGCTCCGGTGCGCGGCGGGGGAGAGGTCATCGCGCCCGCGCCGCGCGACAGGATTCCCGTCTGGGTGCGCAGCGGCTCGATCGTCGTCACCTATCCGGCGGCCCACGTCGCGCAGGGGCTCGGCGACACGCCCGAGGGCGAGCGGCCGCTGGAGGCGACGCTGTGGGGCGAGCCCGCGCTCGGCAGCAGCGCCGTGCGGCTGGCCGACGGCACGCGGCTGGGATGGCGGCGCGGCACGTGGTGGGTCGACCGCGAGCGCGACATCGTGTTCGCGCAGCGCTGACGCGCGTTGACATCCTCTTCACGCGACCTTCACGACCCGGTAACCGGGCTCCCGGTGCCAGCGGCGAGGCTGCGCTCGAGATGCAGACGGCTGACGGGCAGCTTGTCAGGATCGGGGAACTCGAGATTCGCCCGCGAGAAGGGCTCGTGCTCGTCAGGGGCCGGGCGCTCGAGCTGTCGGTGCGCGAGTTCGACCTGCTTGTCGCGCTGGCGCGCAGCGCGGGACGGATCGTCTCGCGCGAGGAGCTCTACCGGCTGGCCTGGGGCGGGACGCTGCGGCGCGGCGATCGCTCGTGCGACGTCTACGTCCACAAGCTGCGCGCGAAGCTCGCGAGCGCCCTTCCGGAGCATCGCTGCATCCACACGCACGTCGGCTTCGGCTACCGGCTCGACCCGCTGCCTTCACATTCTTTTCACAATGCGACTACCGACCGGTAACAGGATGCGGATCGTGTCGCTGCGAACGTCGTGGCCGCTATGGGAATACTCAGAGGAGGACGAATGTTGACGTTCCATCGGTTCACGGCACTGCTCGCCTGCGGCGTGCTCGCCTTCGGCGTAGCGGCCTGCGGCGACGACGACGACGAAAACGGTGGCGGCGATCAGACGTCGAGCCTGTCGGGCTCGATCGCGGGCGCCGGAGCCAGCTCACAGGCCGCCGCCAAGGAGGCCTGGATCGCCGGCTTCCAGACGCAGAATCCTCAGGCGACGGTCTCCTACGACGCGGTTGGCTCGGGCGGCGGCCGTGAGCAGTTCATCGCCGGCGGAACGGTGTTCGGCGGTTCCGACTCCCCGCTGGCCGGCGACGAGCTCGAGGGCGCGCAGCAGCGTTGCGGCGGTGTGGACAACCTCATCCAGATTCCCATCTACATCTCGCCGATCGCGATCGTCTACAACCTCGACGGCGTCGACGAGCTGCAGCTCTCCGCGAACACGCTCGCGTCGATCATGAAGCGCGACATCACGAACTGGAACGACCCGGCGATCGCCGCCGACAACCCTGACGCGGACCTGCCCGACCTGCGGATCACGACCGTCAACCGCTCCGACGAGTCGGGCACGACGGAGAACTTCGCCGAGTACATGGCCGCCGTGGCTCCGGACATCTGGGACTTCGACGTCAGCGGCGACTGGCCGGTCCGCGGCGGCGAGGCTGCTCAGGGCACCTCGGGCGTGGTCGACGCGGTCAGGTCCGGCGAGGGCACGATCGGCTATGCCGACGCCAGCCAGGCCGGTCAGCTCGGCGTCGCGCAGATCGGCGTCGGCGACGAGTTCGTCGGCCCGACACCCGACGCGGCGGGGGCGATCCTCGACGCGTCCGAGCGCGTCGAGACCGAGGGCCAGTACGTCTTCACCTACGAGCTGGCCCGCGACACGACGGAGTCGGGGACCTACCCGATCGTCCTCGTCGCCTACGAGATGGCATGCACGCAGTACGACTCGGCCAACGACGCCGCGCTCCTGAAGGGCTTCCTCGGCTACGTCGTCAGCGAGGAGGGTCAGCAGGCCGCTGCGGAGGCAGCCGGCTCGGCGCCGATCTCCGACGAGTTCCGCGAGCTCGTGACCCCCGCGATCGAGGCGATCGGTGGCGAGTAGCAGCAGCGACGCCGCCGGGGCGGGCCGCCCCGGCGGCTCGTTCCGGCGGCCCGGCGATCGCGTCTTCTCGGGCCTCGCGACGGGCGCGGGCGTCACGATCCTCGCGCTGCTGGCCGGCGTCGCGATCTTCCTCATGATCGAGGCCTGGCCGGCGATCACGGCGCCGGCGGAGGACATTCCCGGCGGTGAGGGCCTCTGGCACCTCATCGCCCCGCTGGCCTTCGGCACCGTGCTGGGCTCGCTGATCGCGATCCTGCTGGCCGTCCCGATGGCGATCGGCGTCTCGCTGTACATCACCCACTTCGCTCCGCGCCGGCTGTCGCAGACGCTCGGGTACATCATCGACCTGCTGGCCGCCGTGCCGAGCATCGTCTACGGACTGTGGGGCATCGCCGTCCTCGGGCCGGCGGCCGTCGGGATGCACCGCTGGCTCGCCGGCAACCTCGGTTTCATTCCGTTCTTCGAGGGACCGGCGTCGGCGACGGGCAGGACGATGCTCGTCGTGGGCGTCGTGCTCGGGGTGATGATCCTGCCGATCATCACCGCGGTGACTCGCGAGGTCTTCTCGCAGACGCCGCGCGCGCAGATCGAGGCGGCGCTGGCGCTCGGCGCGACCCGCTGGGAGATGATCCGCATGACGGTGCTTCCGTTCGGCAAGTCGGCCGTCATCGGTGGGTCGATGCTGGGTCTGGGCCGGGCGCTTGGCGAGACGATGGCGGTGACGATCATCCTGTCGGTCTCCGGAGCGGTCACGTTGAACCTGATCAGCTCGGGCAATCCGTCGACGATCGCCGCGAACATCGCGCTCAACTTCCCGGAGTCCTCCGGGCTCGCCGTCAACGCCCTGATCGCCTCGGGGCTCGCGCTGTTCGCGATCACGCTCGTCGTGAACATGGCCGCGCGCGCCGTCATCTACCGCAGCGAGCAGGCACTGCGATGAGTACGGCCAGCGTCGCATCCTCCGCCAGAGCGCCGATCACGCACGACTCGCTGCCGGCATGGGGTCCGTGGGCGGTCGTCGGCGGCGTGCTGCTCGCCGCCGTCGCGCTGGGCTCCGCGACCGAGGTCGCGCTCGGGGTGCTGCTACTGCTCGGCGTGGTGCTGTCGGTGGGCGTCGTCTACGTGTGGTCGCGTGCGGTCGAGGGCTCGCGACGCGCGAAGGACCGCAGCGTCACGATCGCCGTCACGGCGTCGTTCCTGCTGGCGATCGCGCCGCTCGTATCGGTCCTGTACACGGTCCTGTCGAGGGGGCTGGCGCGATTCGACGCACCGTTCTTCACCGAGACGGCACGCAACGTCGTCGGCGAGGGCGGCGGTGCCTCGCACGCGATCGTCGGCACGCTCGTCATCACCGGCGTCGCGACGCTCGCATCGGTGCCGATCGGGATCATGGCGGCGATCTACCTGCATGAGTACGGCAGCGGCCGGCTGAAGAAGGCGCTGACCTTCTTCGTCGACGTGATGACCGGCATCCCCTCGATCGTCGCGGGCCTGTTCGCGGTCGCGCTGTTCGTGCTCTTCTTCGGTCCGGGGATCCGGCTCGGCGTGATGGGCGCCGTCGCGCTGTCGGTGCTGATGATCCCGATCGTCGTACGCTCCACCGAGGAGATGCTGAAGATCGTTCCCGACGGCCTGCGTGAGGCGTCCTACGCACTCGGCGTGCCGAAGTGGCGCACGATCGTGAAGGTCGTGTTGCCGACCGCGCTCGCGGGCATCATCACGGGCGTCATGGTCGCCGTCGCCCGGGTCATCGGGGAGACCGCGCCGCTGCTGATCACGACCGGCGTCTTCTCGTCGATGAACTCGAACCCGTTCGACGGGCGGATGTCGAACCTTCCCGTCTTCGCCTTCAACCAGTACAAGTTCCCGGGGGCGATCCCCGAGCCGTACATCGACCGCGCCTGGGCAGCGGCGCTGACGCTGATCGTCATCGTGATGACGCTGAGCCTCGCCGCTCGGCTGATCTACCGCCGCTTTGGCACCGATATCCGCTGATGACCTCACCGAGCGAAGGAAACGACGAACGTATGGAGCGAACCGAGACGAGGAGCCCAGAGATCCCGACCGCGTCGGGGACGGACGGGACGGCCCGCGATGCGGCACGATCCGTCCATGTCGCACCCACGGCGAGGCAGCCGCACAGCGAGGCGTCGGTGAGCTCGGCGAAGAGCGTCGAGGTCTCCGACCTCGACCTCTACTACGGATCGTTTCACGCCGTGCAGAACGTCAACATGACGATCCAGCCGAACAAGGTGACGGCGCTGATCGGATCGTCGGGCTGCGGCAAGTCGACGTTCCTGCGCTCGCTGAACCGGATGCACGAGCTCGTCCACGGCGCTCGGGTCGAGGGCAGCGTGATCCTCGAGGGGCAGGACATCTATGCCCCGGACGTCGACCCGGTGGCGGTCCGCAGTCAGGTCGGCATGGTCTTCCAGCAACCGAATCCGTTCCCGACGATGTCGATCTACGAGAACGTCGCGGCCGGCCTGCGGCTGAACAGCAGGCGCATGAAGAAGCCGGCGATGGACGAGATCGTCGAGCGCTCGCTGCGCGGCGCGAACCTCTGGGAGGAAGTCAAGAACCGCCTCGAGCGCGCCGGATCGGGACTGTCGGGCGGCCAGCAGCAGCGTCTGTGCATCGCGCGGGCGATCGCCGTCGAGCCGGAGGTCCTGCTGATGGACGAGCCCTGCTCGGCGCTCGATCCGGTGGCGACGCTCGCGATCGAGGAGCTGATCCGCGAGCTGAAGGTCAACTACACGATCGTGATCGTCACGCACAACATGCAGCAGGCGAGCCGTGCCAGCGACATCACCGGCTTCTTCAACCTCGAGGAGAGCGGCAAGCCGGGCCGGCTCGTCGAGATCGACGAGACCGAGACGATCTTCTCCAACCCAGCCAACAAGGCGACGGAGGACTATGTCACCGGGCGCTTTGGCTGAGTCGCGGGTCACCCACAGCGGGAAGCGCGGGTCATGATGTCCCCCATGACCGAACCGCGCCGGCATTTCCAGCAGCAGCTCAGCGAGCTCGAGGCGAGCGCGCTCGGCGGTCTCGACCTCGTGCTCGGTCAGCTCGATCGCGCGCTGGAGGCGCTCGAGCACCAGGACGTCGAGCTCGCGCAGTTCGTGATCGCCGACGACGATCGCCTCGACGGCCGCTACCTCGAGGTCCATCAGGGGATCCTCTCGCTGCTCGCGCTGCAGTCCCCGGTCGCCGGTGACCTGCGGCTCGTCGCGGCGCTGCTGCACCTGATCAAGCACGTCGAGCGGATGGGCGATCAGTGCGTCAACATCGCCAAGCTGATCCCGCTGACCGGGCACGAGCCGCCGGTACGCGAGGAGATCCTCAAGAAGATCGTCCAGATGGGCCGCTCGGCGCGCGCCGAGGTCGTGCAGTGCAAGCGCGCCTTCGCCGATCGCGACGTCGCGATGGCCGAGGACCTGATCGCGCGCGACCGCGACGTCAACCTGCTCAACCGCGAGATCTTCCGCATGGCCGTCGAGGTCGGCGACGATCTCGACACCCGCGAGTGGGCTATGACGATGATCCTCGTCGCGCGCGCGCTGGAGCGCGTCGGCGACAACGCCGTCGACATCGGCGAGCAGACGGCGTTCGTCGTCACCGGCCTGTTTCGCGAGTTCTCCGACGCCTCGAACTCCGGGCAGCGCTGACCGCGGGGGGCGCATCCGCCCGCGCGGCGCCCTGACGGCGATCGCCGCAGGCCTGGAACGCCCCTGCCGGCCCGGCGCGGTTGGCGCCTACCCGATGCGATGCCGGGTACGCCGGCGGGAACGGCACACCCACGAACGGACGGAGGCCATCGTGGCCGATGAACTGCAAGGCAGGACGATCGCGATCCTGGCGGCCGAGGGAGTCCACCGGGTGCACGGCGAGGGGGCGACGGCCTGATGCGAGCCACCTGCCTGGTCTGCACCCTCAAGCGCTCCCCCGAGGAGTCCAACTCGGAGTCGCTCGCGCAGGTCGTGCTCGGCGCCCTGCGCGACGAAGGCGTCCGGACCGACGTGATCCGGCTCGCCGATCACCAGATCGACTTCGGGGTCGTCTCCGAGGCGATCTCCGACGGCGACGAGTGGCCCGCGATCCGCGAGCGGATCCTCGCGTCGGAGATCCTGCTGATGGCCATCCCGACGTGGCTCGGCCAGCCGTCGAGCGTCTCGAAGGTCGCGCTGGAGCGGATGGACGCGTTCCTCTCCGAGACGGGCGAGGACGGCACGACGCCGATCGCCTACAACCGCGTCGCCGGCGTCGTCGTGGTCGGCAACGAGGACGGCGCTCACCACGTCATCGGGGAGACGAACGGCGCGCTCAACGACATCGGCTACTCCGTGCCGGGACAGAACTGGACCTACTGGAACAAGGGCCCCGGCCCCGGCTCCGAGGAGTGGCTGTCGACCGACGAGCGCGATTGGTCGATCTCCACCGGCAAGGCGTGCGCCTCGAACCTGCTGGCGATGGCCCGCGCGCTGCAGGCGTCGCCGATACCGCCTCCGCCGGGGAGCTAGCGCGACCCGTCGTCGGGGCGATCCGTCCGCTGCTGCGCGGAGCCTCTGCGCAGAGTTGTCACGAAGCGGTGTTGAGCCGTCGCAGGCGTCCTTTCTAGGCTCGGATTCCGTCCGATCCAGCCCGTACCGTGCGCTGTTCTTCCGGCGCAGAAAGGCATTCGCACCCATGGCTCTCACCGACACGCAGAAGGCCGCCAAGGCCCGCAACGACGCCCTCGCGGGAGCGCTGACGCAGATCGAGCGCGAGTTCGGCAAGGGCACGATCATGCGGATGGGCGACGAGGGCGCGCTCGTCAAGTGCGCCGCGATCCCGACCGGCGCGCTCTCGCTGGACCTCGCGCTCGGCATCGGCGGCATGCCGCGCGGGCGGATCGTCGAGGTCTTCGGCCCGGAGTCCTCGGGCAAGACGACGCTCGTCTACCACATCCTCGCCGAGGCCCAGAAGCTCGGCGGCGTCTGCGCCTTCATCGACGCCGAGCACGCGATGGACCCGCTCTACGCGCGGGAGATCGGCGTCGACATCGACGAGCTGCTCGTCTCTCAGCCCGACTACGGCGAGCAGGCGCTCGAGGTCTGCGACATGCTCGTGCGCTCGGGAGCCGTCGACGTCGTCGCGCTGGACTCGGTCGCGGCGCTGACGCCGCGCGTCGAGCTCGAGGGCCAGATGGGCGACCAGACCGTCGGCCTGCAGGCGCGGATGATGAGCCAGGCGATGCGCAAGCTCGCCGGCAACCTCAACCGCACGCAGACGCTGTGCCTCTTCACGAACCAGATCCGCGAGAAGGTCGGCGTCATGTTCGGCTCGCCGGAGACGCAGCCGGGTGGTCGCGCGCTGAAGTTCTACGCCTCGCAGCGGTTGGACATCCGCCGCATCGAGACGCTGAAGGAGGGCACCGAGGCGATCGGCAACCGCGTGCGCGTGAAGGTCGTCAAGAACAAGGTCGCGGCGCCGTTTCGCCAGGCCGAGTTCGACATCGAGTTCGGCAGGGGCATCTCGACCTCCGGCTGCCTGCTGGACCTCGGCGTCGAGCACAACGTCGTCACGAAGTCGGGCTCCTTCTTCTCCTACGACGGCGAGCGCCTCGGCCAGGGGCGCAACAACTCCAAGGCGTTCCTCGACGAGCACCAGGAGATCGCCAAGGCGATCGAGACGAAGGTGTGGGATGCGCTCGGGCTCGGACCGGATCTCGTCGTGCCGATCGAGCGCGACGACGACGCGGAGGTGCCGCCGGTGATGGCCGGGGCGGGCGCGATCGAGGCCGCCTAGTCAGGACCGGCGGGCAGACCGGCGGGCAGCGATCGGGGTCAGGTCGGGCGTGAGCGATGAGCGAGGCCAGATGGCCGGCGACGAGCGCGCGCTCGAGCTGGCCGTCGGCTACCTGGGCCGTCGCGATCGCACCGAGCAGGAGGTCTGCCGGCATCTCGCCGGCAAGGGCATCTCCGAGCACGCCGCCGAGGCGGCCGTCGCCGACCTCGTGCGAATGGGCTATCTCGACGACGCTCGCTACGCGCGCACGTTCGCCGAGGACCGCCGCAACCTCGACGCTTGGGGACCTGAGCGGATCGAGCGCCGGCTGCTGGCGCTCGGCGTCGAAGGCGAGCATGTCGCGGCGGCGATCGGGGCGCGCGACGGCGCCGACGAGCTGACGGCGGCGCTGGACCTGCTGCGGCGGCGCTGTCGCGAGGTGCCGTCCAGCGAGCGCGAGCGCGAGCGCGCGCTGGGGATGCTCGTGCGCAAGGGCTACGAGCTCGAGCTCGCCTACGACGCGGTGCGCGCGTTCGAGCGTGCCGGCGCCGCCTGACCGTCGGCGGGCCTGCATCCGTGGGCGGACGCGACCTGTAGCTTCGCGCGCCGCTGCGAGGCCGTCAGTCGTCGAGCGCGCGCGCGCCCAGCAGGGCGTCCTCGTCCTCGGTCGCGAAGATGTGCAGTCCGTAGCGATCGGACAGCTCCTTGCAGACTTGGACGCCGCGGACGCTGCTGCCGAACTCGTCGAGTCCCGGCGAGAAGATCCCGATGCCGAGCTTGCCGGGGATGACGGCCAGCAGGCCCCCGCTGACCCCGCTCTTGGCCGGGACGCCGACCTCGTGCGCCCACTGGCCGGCGAAGTCGTACATCCCGCACGTGTACATCACGCTGAGCACGTCGCGAGCGAAGTCCCGCTGCAGCGCGCACTCCCCCGTCAGCGGGTTGACGCCGCCGTTGGCCAGCGTCGCCGCGATCACCGCGAGGTCGTCGCACGTGACCCTGACCGAGCACTGCTGCAGGTAGAGGGCGAGCGTCGCCTCGACGTCGCCGGCGATCATCTCCTGGCTGCGCATCAGGTACGCGATCGCGCGGTTGCGGTCGGCGCCGCGCCGCTCGCGCTCGAACGTGTCCCAGTCGACCTCGAGGTCGGGGTTCGCCGCACAGCGGCGGATCATCGCGAGGATCCGCTCGAGCTTCTCCTCGGAGTCCCTGCCGCGGATCAGATCGGTCGTCGCGAGCGCCCCGGCGTTGACCATCGGGTTGTGCGGGCGGTGGTTGCGCTCGTCGAAGTCGATCGAGTTGAACGCCTCGCCGCTGGGCTCGACGCCGACGCGCTCGAGCACGGCCGCGCGGCCGTGGTCCTGCAGCGCGAGGCCGTAGACGAGCACCTTGGAGATCGACTGCAGAGCGAACGGGCGGTCGTGATCGCCCGCATGGTGGCGCTCGTCGCCGATCGCGACGAACGAGATGCCGAACTGGTCGCATTCGGCGCCGGCGACGTCCGGTCCGTAGTAGCCGCGCCCGGACTCGTAGTACTGCGCGACGCTGCCCTTCTCGGCCGGCTGATGGCGCTCGCGCAGCGTGCGCAGTCGCTGGTCGAGCTGGCGGCTGATCTCGGGCGTCGGCATCGGGACGAGGACGCTACCGGTGCTCACTCGCGTCCGCGCCCCGGGCCCGGCGAGCACGGCGAGCACGCCGCTGCCCGGAGCATCGCGACCCGATCGCCCGCACCGGTGTGACTCTTACGTGACGGTAGACTCGCCGCTCATGGATCGCGACCTCCTCCGCGTCCTGCCGCTCGGCGGCCTGGGCGAGATCGGCAAGAACATGACCGTCGTCGAGTACGGCGGCCGGATCGTCGTGATCGACTGCGGCGTGCGGTTTCCGACCGCCGAGATGCACGGCATCGACCTCGTCCTGCCGGACTTCAGCTACCTGCTCGAGCGCCGCGATCGGATCGACGCGATCGTCATCACGCACGGCCACGAGGACCATCTCGGCGGGCTGCCGTGGGTCCTGCGCGAGCTCGACGGCGCCGTTCCGGTCGTCTACGGGCGCCGCCTGACGGTCGCGATGGCGCGCTCGAAGCTCGCCGAGCACAAGCTCGACACGAAGATCCAGCAGCTCGAGCCCGGCAAGGTCGTCCAGGCGGGACCGTTTCAGATCGAGATCGTCCACGTGACGCACTCGATTCCCGACGCCGCCGCGGTCGCACTGACGACGCCGCTCGGCACGGTCCTGTTCACCGGCGACTACCGCTTCGACCAGACCCCGGTCGACGGCAAGCCGGCCGACATCAGCCGCCTCGCGCGCTTCGGCGACGAGGGGCTGCTGCTGCTGTGCGGCGACTCGACGAACGCCGATCGCACCGGCTTCGCGCTGTCGGAGTCCGAGGTCGGCCCGCGCCTGCACGAGGTCTTCGCGCGCTGTGAGGGCCGCATCGTCGTGACCTGCTTCGCCTCGAACATCCATCGCGTCCAGCAGGTCATCGACGCCGCCGAGAAGCTCGGGCGGCGCGTCGCGCTGCTCGGCCGCTCGATGGTCAAGAACATGAACATCGGCCGCGAGCTGGGGCACGTCCGGGTGCGCCAGGGCACGCTCGCCGAGCCGCGCGAGCTCGACAAGATCCCCGATCGCGAGCTCGTCATCATCACGACCGGCTCCCAGGGCGAGCCGCTCGCCGCGCTGCGGCGGATGGCCTACCGCGAGCACCGCCAAGTGCGCCTGCACGCCGGCGACACGGTCGTCTTCTCGGCCAACTCGATCCCCGGCAACGAGCGCGCCGTCAACGACACGATCGACCGGCTCTTCCACATCGGCTGCGACGTCGTCACGAACCGCGACGCGCCGATCCACGCGTCGGGTCACGGGCACCGCGAGGAGCTCAAGCTGATGCTCAACATGACACGGCCGAAGTACCTCATGCCGGTCCACGGCGACCACATGCGGATCCGCCTGCACGCCGAGCTCGGCGAGGCCGTCGGCATGCCGCGCGAGCACATCTTCCGCGGCGACAACGGCCTGCCGCTGGAGATCGACGCCGGCGGCGCGCGCTTCGCCGAGCGCGAGCGGTCGGGCATGACGTTCGTCGACGGCATCGATCTCGGCGACCCCGCCGAGAGCGCGCTGCGCGTGCGCCGCCAGCTGTCGGCCGA
The DNA here is from genome assembly GCA_030690545.1 of Solirubrobacteraceae bacterium. GTDB lineage: Bacteria > Actinomycetota > Thermoleophilia > Solirubrobacterales > Solirubrobacteraceae > CADCVQ01. The sequence goes on along the minus strand of JAUYGN010000011.1, from coordinate 66,232 downwards.
CGGGATCCTGTTCGTCGTCGCGACGATCTCAGCCGACAAGGGCGACTCGCTGTCGGTGCCCGACGTCGTCCTGCGCGGCGTCCCGGTCGTCGAGGACGAGAGCGCGCTGCGCGAGGCGATCAGCGACGCCGTCGAGGACTCGCTGGACCGCGCCGCCGACGACGACATCCACGAGACCGAGCTGATCGAGAAGGTCCTGCACGACGATCTCGCGGAGTTCCTCTACAAGCGGATCCGTCGCCGGCCGATGATCGTGCCGGTCGTCGTCGAGATCTGACGATGCCCGAGCGGCTGGTCCAGATCGGCGCCGTCGCTGACCGGGTCGGCCTGTCGCTGCGCACCGTGCGCTACTACGAGGAGCTCGGGCTGCTCGTGCCGGAGGCGCGCACCCAGGGCGGCTTTCGGATGTACTCCGACGACCAGGTCAAGCGCCTGCAGCTGATCAAGCGCATGAAGCCGCTGGGCTTCAGCGTGCAGGAGATGGGCGAGCTGCTGCACGCGCGCGACACGCTGCGCGACGTGAGCGCGCCGCCGGCGGCCGCCGAAGCCGCCCGCGAGACGCTGGGCTCGTTCGCCAAGGGCGCCGCCGAGCGCTGCGAGCAGCTGCGCGACCAGCTCGTCGAGGCCGAGGCGTTCGCCGAGCAGGTCCGGCGCGAGAGTCGCCGCGCCCGCCGTTCCCGACAGCCGTCGAGCTCGACCCCCTGACCACGATGTCAAGCACGACCCACGCCCCGGTCGCGGGCTCCGATCGCGTCGCGTCCGAGGCCGCCCGGCGGCGGACCTTCGCGATCATCTCCCATCCGGACGCCGGCAAGACGACGCTGACCGAGAAGCTGCTGCTCTACAGCGGCGCCGTCGCCGAGGCCGGTGCGGTCAAGGCGCGCAGCGGCAGGCGCGAGGTGACGTCGGACTGGATGGACCTCGAGCGCCGGCGCGGCATCTCGGTCAGCTCGACGGCGCTGCGCTTCGAGCATCGCGACGTCGTCTTCAACCTGCTCGACACGCCCGGCCATCGCGACTTCTCCGAGGACACGCTGCGCGTGCTGGCCGCCGCCGACTGCGCGGTGATCCTGCTCGACGCCGCGCGCGGGGTGGAGGCGCAGACGCTGAAGCTGTTCGAGGTCGCGCGGGCGCGCGGCATCCCCCTGATCACGTTCGTCAACAAGTACGACCGGCCCGGCATGGAGCCGCTGGAGCTGATCGACCACGTCGAGCAGACGCTCGGCCTGTCGGCCGTGCCGATCAGCTGGCCGGTCGGGATCCCCGGCGACTTCCGCGGCGTGCTCGATCGCGACGGCGGGCGCTTCGTGCGCTTCACGCGCACCGCGCGCGGCGCGACGATGGCGCCCGAGCAGGAGCTGTCGGCGCAGCTTGCCCGCGACGAGGAGGGCGATGCCTGGACGGCCGCCGTCGAGGAGCTCGAGCTGCTGCACGCCGCCGGTGCCGCCTGGGACCGCGCGCGCTTCGCCGGCGGCGAGCTGACGCCCGTGCTGTTCGGCTCGGCGCTGTCGAACTTCGGCGTCCGTCACCTGCTCGACACGCTGATCGAGCTGGCGCCGCCGCCGGCCGGTCGGGTCGACGCCGACGGCGGCGTGCGCGCGCTGCAGGCCCCGTTCTCGGCGCTCGTCTTCAAGGTCCAGGCGAACATGGATCCGCGTCACCGCGACCGGATCGCCTTCATGCGGATCTGCTCGGGGCGCTTCGAGCGCGGCATGCGCGCGCTCAACGCCCGCACCGGGCGCCCGATCGCGCTCGCCTACGCCCACGAGCTGTTCGGCCAGGACCGCACGGTCGTCGACGACGCCTACCCGGGCGACGTGATCGGCATCGTCAACGCGACCGACGTGCTCGTCGGCGACACCCTGTACGTCGACGAGCCGGTGCGCTTCGGCGCGATCCCGACGCTTGCGCCCGAGCACTTCGTCACCGTCCAGAACCGCGATCCGAGCCGCAGCAAGCAGTTTCGACGCGGCCTGCAGCAGCTCGACCAGGAGGGCGTCGTGCACGTCCTGCGCCGGGGCGACGACCCGGCGCCGATCCTCGCCGCCGTCGGACCGCTGCAGTTCGACGTCGCCGTCGAGCGCCTGCAGGGCGAGTTCGGCGTCAGCGTCGGCCTCGACGCGCGCGACTGGTCGCTGGCGCGCCGCGTCTCGCCGGACGACGCGGCGGCCGTGCGCGCCTCGCGCTGGGCCGAGCTGCTGACGCGCGCCGACGGCACGCAGCTCGCCGTCTTTCGCCATCGCTACAGCCTCGAGCAGCTCGAGCGCGACCTGCCCGACGTCGCGCTCGACGCGATGACCGCGCGCTGACGTTCCCGCCCCTCGAAGGTCGAGTGGCGACGAGCATGTCCTGAGGCACCGCTCGTCGCCACTCGACGATGGCCGACTCGTCGCGCACACGGCGACGCTGCGGACGTCAGGTCGTATCGCCGTGTGCGGCCCGCAGGCCCGCCGTTGGCGCCGCGGTGATCGTCGAGCCGCGAGCGGGGAGCATGCGTGACAGCAGGCCGGCGACGAGGACGAACGCGACCGATGCCCACAGGCACGCCTGCAGCCCCCGCCACTGATACAGCGCGCCCGACAGCACGGTGCCCGTGAGCCGCCCGCCGGCGTTGGCCATGTAGTAGAAGCCGACGTTCATCGCGACCCTGTCGCCGTCGGCGTAGGCGAGGATGAGATAGGAGTGCACGGCCGAGTTCAGCGCGAAGATGACGCCGAACGCGATCAGGCCGGCGACGATCACGGCGCCGGCGTCGAGGCCGGTCGCCAGCACGACGGCGATCGCGGCCGGGAAGGCGGCGAGCGCGAACGCCAGCCAGGTCGCGGTGGTCCCGTCGGGATCCGCGCCGCGCGCCCGTGTGCGGCGGCGCATGAGCCGCGGCGCGAGCGCCTGCACTGCGCCGTAGCCGATCACCCAGACGGCGAGGAAGGTGCCGACCTGCCAGAAGCTCCAGCCCAGCTCTGCGCGCAGGAAGACCGGCAGGCCGACGACGAACCACACGTCGCGCGAGGCGAACAGGAAGATCCGAGCCCCGGCGAGGACGTTGACCGCCCGCGAGTTGGAGAACATCTGGCCGAACCTCGCCCGGCGGTCGGGACGCCCCAGCTCGCCGCGCATCATCACGGCGACGACGATCAGCGCGCTCAGCACGATCGCGGCGAGGACGAACAGCGCCGGCTGGAACCCGATCACGGTCAGCAGCAGCCCGCCGACGAAGAAGCCGACGCCCTTCAGCGCGTTCTTCGAGCCGGTCAGGACCGCGACCCATCTGTAGAGCGCGCCCGGCGCGTCTGTGGGCACGACGAGCTTGACGGCGCTCTTGGCGCTCATCTTCGTCAGGTCCTTGGCGATGCCCGACAGCGCCTGGCTGACCATCACGTAGGCGACGACGAGCCACGACGCCGGGACGACGGCGAGCATCAACAGCGCGACGAGCTGCGTGCTCAGGCCGCCGAACAGCGTCGCGCGCAGGCCGAAGCGGGCGGCCAGCCAGCCGCCGACGAGATTCGTGACGATCCCGAAGACCTCGTAGAACAGGAACAGCGAGGCGACGGCGAACGGGCTGTAGCCGAGCTCGTGGAAGGAGAACAGCACGAGCACGCGGATTGCGCCGTCGGTGATCGTGTCGGCCCAGTAGGCCCCGGTGACGAGGGCGTAGTTGCGCAGGTCCAGCGAGCGGCTCACAGCGCGCGGGCGACCGACGCGGCGAGCTCGACGAGCCGGTTGGCGTAGCCCCACTCGTTGTCGTACCAGGCCAGCACCTTGACCTGGGTCGCGTCGGTCACCATCGTCGATGGCGCGTCGACGACGGCCGAGCGCGGGTCGTCCTTGAAGTCGACCGACACGAGCGGGCGCGCCTCGTAGCCGAGGATGCCGTGCAGCGGTCCGGCAGCCGCGGCCTCGAGCAGCGCGTTGACCTCTGCGATCGTCGTCGGGCGCGCGACCTCGAAGACGGCGTCGGTCAGCGAGGCGTTCAGCAGCGGCACGCGGACCGCGAGCCCGTCGAGCTTGCCCTCGAGCTCGGGGAAGATCAGCCCGATCGCGGTCGCCGAGCCGGTCGTCGTCGGGATCAGCGACAGCGACGCGGCGCGGGCCCGGCGCAGGTCGGAGTGCGGCGCGTCGACGATCGTCTGCGTGTTCGTGACGTCGTGCAAGGTGGTGATCGAGCCGCGCCGGATGCCGACGCCCGCGTGGATGACCTTGACGAGCGGCGCCAGGCAGTTCGTCGTGCAGGAGGCGGCGGTGACGACGTCGTGCCGCGCGGCGTCGTAGCGCTCGTCGTTGACGCCGACGACGACGTTCAGTGCGCGCGGGTCCTTGACGGGCGCGGCGACGATCACCTTGCGCACGCCGCGCTCGAAGTACGGCTCGAGCGAGGCGATCGTGCGAAACCGTCCCGAGCATTCGAGCACGATCTCGGCGCCGCGTTCGGCCCATGCGACGTCGCCGGGCGCGTGCTCGCTGCCGTAGGTCAGCGGCTGGCCGTCGACGGTCAGCGTGGCGTCGCCGCCGCCCGCCGCACGGTCCCAGCGGCCGTGGACGGAGTCGAACATCAGCAGGTGCGCGGCCGTGGCGGCGTCGCCGTGCGGCTCGTTGACGTGCACGAAGCGCAGGTCGTCGCGGTCCCATCCGGCCCGCAGCGCAAGGCGACCGATGCGTCCGAAGCCGTTGATCGCGATCCGCGTGGGCGTCATCGGCTCGTCAGCCGAGCCATGCGGTCAATCCGCCCAGCCCACCGGGGCGGGGGTAGTAGTACGTCCAGGCGCCGCGCCGCTCCGAGGCGAGGATGCCGGCTCCGACGAGCACCTTCAGATGCTTGGCCAGCGCTGGCTGCGACATCTCGAACAGCGGCACGAGCTCGCACTGGCAAACGGCTTCAGGCGCGGCGTGGCGGATCGCGTCGACGATCCGCAGCCGCGTCGGGTCGCCGAGCGCCTTGGCTGTCGCGGCGAGCTCGGACGCCTGCGCGGCGTCGACCTGTGGCTGTGCCGCGGTCGCCTGGCAGCCCGCCGGCTGGCGGCGGCGCGGCGTGAGGACGGGAGCGGTGGTCGGCACGGTCGCCAGCTTGACAGAACCATTCAGCAATGACAATACGAATTGGTTATGCGTACTCCGAGGACGCGCTCGGGCTTGGGGGCGTGTCGAAAGACTCGCGGCCGCCGCGAACCATTCGACATACCGCTGCGTCCGGCCGTCCGCGCCGGATACCCTTGGCACGGCATGAAGCGCTACCACGTCACGACGTTCGGCTGCCAGATGAACGAGCACGACTCCGAGCGGATGAAGGGCATGCTCGAGTCGCTCGGCTACGGCGAGGCCGGGGCCGCTGAGGACGCCGACGTGATCCTCTTCAACACGTGCTCGATCCGCGAGAAGGCCGACAGCCGCTTCCTCGCGCACCTCGGCCACGCCAAGCGGCTCAAGCGCGAGGACCCCGAGCGGATCGTCGGCGTCGGCGGCTGCTGGGCGCAGTCCGTCAAGGACGAGGTATTCGCCCGCTTTCCGTTCGTCGACGTCGCGTTCGGTCCCGGCCAGGTCCACAAGCTGGCCGAGTTCCTGACCTCCGACTCGCTGACCGCGCAGGGCTTCTTCGAGTTCGAGGGCTTCACCGGGCACCTGCCCGACAAGCGCGCGCGCGAGTTCCAGGCCTGGGTGCAGATCTCGGTCGGCTGCAACTGCAGGTGCTCGTACTGCATCGTGCCGTCGACCCGCGGGCGCGAGGTCAGCCGGCCCGCCGGCGAGCTCGTCGCGGAGGTCGCGCGGCTGGCGGGGGAGGGCGTGCGCGAGGTCACGCTGCTGGGCCAGAACGTCAACTCCTACGGCCGCGACCTGCGGGGTGGGCGGGACGGGGCCACCTCGTTCGCCGAGCTGCTGACCCAACTCGACGCGATCGAGGGGATCGAGCGGATCCGCTACACGAGCCCGCACCCGAAGGACATGCGCGAGGACGTCATCCTCGCCCACGCGCAGCTTCCGTCGGTCTGCGAGCACATCCACCTGCCGCTGCAGTCCGGCTCGTCGCGGATCCTGAAGGCGATGCGCCGCACGTACACCCGCGAGCGCTACATGGATCGCGTCGCGCTGATCCGCGAGCACGTGCCCGACGCGGCCATCACGACGGACATCATCGTCGGCTTCCCCGGCGAGACCGAGGACGACTTCGCGCAGACGCTCGAAGTCTGCGAGCAGGTCGGCTACGACGGCGCGTTCACGTTCATCTTCTCGCCGCGGCGCGGAACCGAGGCGGGCGGCTTCACCGAAGGGCTGGTCGCGCACGAGGAGAAGGTCGAGCGCATGCAGCGCCTCGTCGAGCTCGTCCAGCGGCGCGCGACCGAGCGCGCGCAGCGCTTCGTCGGCCGCGAGCTCGAGGTGCTCGTCGAGGGCGCGTCGCGCACCGACCCGTCGCGGCTGCGCGGCCGCTCGCGCCACAACAAGGCCGTCAACTTCAGCGGGCTGGCGGCGCCCGGCGAGCTCGTGCCGGTGCGGATCACGGGCGCGACGAGCCAGACGCTGACCGGCGAGCTGTCGCTGCTGGCCGCCGCGTCCTCGGCCGGCTGAGCCGCGCCCGGTCGCCGACGGGCTTCAGCGAAGGCCGCTGTGCGGCCCGCGGCGACCCGCAACGGAGCTCGTTCACGCGTCGCCGTCGCCGCCTCGCCCGCGCGCGGTGGGCGCCACCTGCGCGAGCCGTTCGAGCGTCGCGCGGACGGCTGCGCGCTGGTCCTTCAGGCGCGCCGCCTCCTCGGGCGGGATGTCGACCTCGATCGTGACGTGCGTGCGGTCGTCGTCGGCCTCCTCGAGGGCGATCGCGATCTCGAGGAACGAGACGTGGCAGGAGACGGTCACGCGGCGGCCGTCAGGCGAGCTCGTCAGTCGCTGGGCCATCGGGAAGTCGGGCCAGCCCTCCGGGTAGAGCGTGAAGCCCGTGCCGTCGTCGTCGGTCGCCACGTCCTCGACGTGGCCGACGCCGGCCATCCACTCGGGCATCCGCGTCGGGTCGTGGACGAGCTTGAAGACCTCCTCCGGCGGGCTGTCGACGGTGATCGCGTCAGTGAAGCTGGGCATCGAGCAGCTCCCGTTGCTCGGATTGCACGCGTGCGAGCTCGCGCGCGGGCTCGGTCAGGCCGGCGAGTGGCGGTCGCCCGAGGTCGACGAGGTTCGACAGGTACGCCTCCCGCTGGTCGAGCGCACCGAGCTGTCGCCACCCGTCCGCCGCCTCGTCGTACAGGGCGGCGGTACGGTCGCGCTCGCCGTCCGCGTGCGCGAGCAGCGCCTGCACGCGCGCGACGCGCGGCACGAGCGTCTCGGGCTGGTCGGCCGGCGTGAGCGGCGCGAGCACGGTCGCCCGCAGCTCCCGGCGCGCCTCCACCAGGCGGGCGAGCGCGACGAGCGACTCCGCTCGTCGCAGCCGCGCGTGCGAGACGGGCGCCTTCACGCCGGCCTCGAGCGCGCCGGCGATGAGCTCGACGCCGCGTTCGTGCTCGCCGATCTCGCAGAGGACCATCCCGAGATCGTGACGCGCGAGCGCCGGCAGCTCGTCGTCGCCGAGCTCGTCGGCGAGCGCGACCATCTCCTCGGCGGCGGCAACCGCCTCGTCGGGACGGGCCAGCCGCACCAGCAGGTACGCGCGCGCGGCGAGTCCCTCGATCCGCCTCGAGTGCAGCACGCCGCTGACGGCGAGGTAGCGATCGGCGAAGGCGAGGGCCTGCGTGAACTCACCGACGAACGCCGCGATCGAGGAGAACTCCAGCCAGACCTTCTCGCCGAGGCGATGCGACCAGCCGCCGCGGTCGACGATCGATTCCAGCTCGCCGGCATGGCCGAGCGCGTCGTGGGGTCGGTCCTGGCGCAGCAGCGCGTTGACACGCGCGGTGAGCTTGTGCAGATCGACGATCCCCGAGCGTCCCGGCGGGCTGAGCGCATCGGCCTCGGCGAGCAGCGCGTCGACGCGGTCGGGATCGCCTGCGACGGCCTCGGCCCAGGCCGACGCGGCCGCGAGGTGCGCGCGCTCGGCATCGAGGCCGAGCTCCCCTTCGAGCAGGCCGACCGCCTCATGGAAGTCGGCGAGCGCATCCGACGGCCAGCAGAGCACCGACGACATCCACACGCCGCGATCGAGCAGCGCCAGGCCACGCGCCCGGTGGTCGCCGGGCGCCAGCAGCTCCAGTCCGCGGTCGCTCGCCGACCGCGCCTCGAGGTGCTGGCCGCGCAGCGCGTCGACGTGCGCGAGCAGGAACCACAGCTCGGCGTGCTCCGGGCGCACGGCGAGCGCCTCCCGGACGAACGCCCGCGACTCCGTGAGCGCCGCCACGTCGCGCGCTGCCCGGGCGGCGTCGGCGAGATGGGTGACGGCCTCGTCGTCGCGTCCTGCGCGGCGCAGGTGTCGTGCGATCTCGGCGGGCGGTGCCTGCCCGGCGACGAGCAGCGCTTCGGCCAGCGAGCCGTGCAGCACTCGGCGTCGCGGCGGCTGCACGGCGCCGTAGGCCGCGTCGCGCAGCAGGGCGTGCCGGTAGCCGACGGCGTCGCCCTCGGCCAGCAGCCCGGCCGCCATCGCCTCGCAGGCTGCGGCGGCCGCGTCGCCGATCGGCAGCGCCTCGAGCTCGGCCGGCTCGAGTGCGCGGCCCGCGACCGCGACGAGCTCGGCGACCGCCCGCGCGTCGCTCGACAGCGCTGCCAGCAGCGTTCGGACGAGCGTCCGCAGCGACGGGGGCGGTCCGTCGTGGCCGGCCGCCACGGCCCGCGCGCACTCGACGACGAGCAGTGCGTTGCCGTCGGCGGCGGCGATGGCGCGGCGGACGCCGTCCTCGTCGAGCGGCGCGACGGCGCGGACGAGCTGCGCGGCATCGAGGTTGCGCAGCGGGGCGAGCGTCACGCGCGCGCGCAGTGCGCCCGCTGCGGCGAGATGCGCCTCGATCGCGTCGAGTGCGCCGTGCTGTGCGGCGGGGCGGCGCGTCAGCACGAGCAGCGCCGGTCGCCCGCGCAGGCGCCGGCCGACGTGCGCGGTCAGCGCGAGCGTCGCGGCGTCGGCGGCGTGGGCGTCCTCGAGCACGAGCAGCAGCGGCCCGCCGGACGCGACGTGCGCGAGCGCGGCGACGGCGGCCTCGTGCAGCCGCACGCGATCCAGCGCGTCGCCCGTCACGCCCGGCGTCTCGCCGAGCCGGGGCACGAGCCGCGCGAGGTCGGCCACCCAGGCGGCGTCCGGCGGCGGGTCGAGCAGGCCGTCGAGCATCTCGGCCCACGGCGCGAGCGGTGCCGCGCCCTCGAGCTCGAGCGCGATGCCGAGCGCGACCCGCGCGCCGTCGGCCTGCGCGCGGGCGGCGAGCTCGGCAGCCAGCCGCGTCTTGCCCGCGCCAGGGTCGCCCTCGAGGATGACGACACCGCCCTCGCCGGCGGTCGCCGCCAGCCACTCGCCGAGCAGCGCGCCGAACTCGGTGCCGCGGCCGGTGAGGGGCAGCGGCCGCGGCAGGACATCCGGCGTCGTGCGCGGTGCCGCGCCGGTCGGGACGGCGTCCGCCGCGGGAGCGGCATGCGCCCCGGTGCGGTCGAGTGCAGGCGTCGGCGCGGCATGCGGCTCGGCGAGGCTCGGGTCCGGCGTGGACACGGTGCGCAGCTCGGCGGCGAGGGCGCGCGTCGGCGTCGACGGGGCCACGCGCAGCTCGCGCTGCAGGCGCGCGGCGAAGCGGTCGTAGGCGGCGAGCGCGGCGGCGGCGTCCCCGGCAGCGGCGAGGTGGCGCATGAGGTCGCGCAGCGCGTCCTCGGAGAGCGGGTCGAGGCGGGCCCGGCGCCGTGCCCAGATCACCGCGTCGCGCGCCTCGCCGGCCGCCTCCGCGCGCTGCGCGAGGAGCGCCCCGAGCCGTTCTCGGCGGTCGTCGCGGGCGACGATCGCCCACTCCTGGTCGAAGCCGCGGAGCAGCTCACCGCGCTCGGCCAGCGCGGCCGCGGCGCCGGCTTCCCCGCGCGCGAGCGCCGCGTCGAGCCGCCGGACGTCGACCTCGACGGTGGCCGCCAGCTCGAGCGCCTCACGCGTGACGATGATCGCGCCGTCATCGGGGGCGAGGTCGCGACGCAGGTGCCAGAGCGCGTTGCGCAGGCTCTGGCGGGCGCTCTCGTCGAGCACGTCCGGCCAGAAGCGCGCGGCGAGCTCGTTGCGCGGGTGCGGACCCGAGTGCAGCGCGAGCCAGGCGAGCAGCTCTCGTGCGCCGGCGGCGCGCGGCGCGGCACGCAGCTCACCGTCGAGCTGCAGCGTGAGCCCTCCCATGAGCGCGATGTGCAGCATCGCCAGCGAAGAGTACCTCCGTCTCGCGCGCGTCACCAGGGCTGATGACGCGCCGTTGACGGCGCGCTGACGCACGCGCGAGAGGGTCGCTGGCGACATCCACGACGAACGGAGGAGCACCATGCCCACCGCAACGAACCACTTCGACCTCGACGCCCTGATCGCGGCGGTCGAGGGCGACGATCCCGCCGGCCAGCTCGCCGCCTACGCGCCCGATGCCGTCGTCGAGGCCTTCAACCGCGACCACGGCCCCGCTGCGCCGCTCGTCCTGCGCGGACGCGACGCCCTGCGCGCGGCGCTCGACGACGTCGCCGCGCGGCGCCTCACCCATGACGTGCAGCGCGCCGTCGCGAACGATCGCGTCGGCGCGCTGCAGGTGCGCTGCACGTATCCCGACGGTCTGCAGGTGCTGTGCTCGAGCACGTTCGACCACGAGGACGGCCGCATCGTGCGGGAGACCCGCGTCGAGGTCTGGGACGGGTGACGGCGATGCTCTGCGCACTGACGGTTCGCCGGCTGAAGCCCGGCACGTTCGAAGCGTTCCGTGCGGCGTTCATGCGCTACGTCGGCGACGAGGCTCCCGAGGGATGGAAGCAGTTCGCGATGGTTCGCGGCACGAGCGATCCCGACGAGGTCGTCTGCTTCGGATTCTTCGACGGCACCGCCGAGGAGCTGCGCGCGAGCTCCGCGTCGCTCGGCCGAGCCGAGCAGCTGGCGGAGATCGCAGCGTCCGTGGACGCCGTCGTCGTCGACGACCTGTTCGAGGTCGTCGAGCAGTTGACCGCATGAGCTGCTGACGGACGCCGGTGCCGAGCGTGCAGCGCTCGGCGCTCAGCGGCGCGCCTGCTCCAGGCGCTCCAGGCGCGCGGCGAGGCGGCGGACCTCGGTGACGAGGTCCGCCTCGTCGGGGCGGTGCACGAGCTCGAGCTTGATCGCGTCGGGGTCGTGGAAGAAGACCGCGTAGTAGCCGGGGGTGTAGGCGTACTCCTCGGGTCCGCTCTCGATCGTCGCGCCCCGCTCGCGTAGCCAGGCGGCCCGCTCGTCGACTGCTGCGCGGGATGAGGCGCTGAACGCGAGGTGGTGCAGGCCGACGGCGTAGCGGTCGTAGGGGACGGGGTGGGCGGCCGACTGCGCCTCGCGCAGCGAGACCGAGCCCATCCCGCCGATCCGTCCGAGGTACACGACGCGCTCGCCGCGCTCACCCTCGATCTCGCTCACGCGGACGTAGCCGAGTGGCTCCAGCAGCCCGCGGTAGAAGGCGAGGCTGCGCTCCAGCGAGGTGACGACGAGATCGAGATGATCGATCGGACTCACGCGCCCGGATGCTAAGGGCTCATGCGCCGGCGCGGACCCAACGCTGCCTGCGCCGGGCTCCGGCCTGTGCGATCACGTGTCAGCGGGTGCGCGGCGCGTGCCCTGCCGCGCCGATCGCCGCGGCGATCCGCTCGCCGGCGGCTTCGAGCTGGGCGAGCGTCGTCGCCTCGACGATCGAGCGCAGGCCGATCGCCTGACCGATGGCGGGATCGAGCGCATTGCGACCGACGATCGCGTGCGCGGGCATGCCGGCCGCCAGCGCTCGCCTGGCGATCACGCCGGCGACCTTGCCCATCGCGCTCTGCTCGTCGATCCGTCCCTCGCCGACGATGACCGCATCGACCTCGCGCAGGCGCCGGTCGAACCCGATCGCGTCGAGCACGTGATCGGCGCCGCCGACGAGGCGCGCGTCCAGCGCGCTCCAGAGGCCGCCCGCCAGGCCGCCCGCGGCGCCCGTCATCGCGACCCCCCGCGGGTCGCGCGCAAGCTCGTCCGCGAAGCGCTCCAGCCGCGTGGCGAGGCGCGCGACCATCGCCGCGTCGGCGCCCTTCTGCGGGCCGTAGATCTCCGCGCAGCGCTCCCACGGCGTGGCGACGTCGCACAGGACCGTGATGCGCGCACCCGCGAGGCCGCCGCTCTCCTCGATCGCGGCGAGCGCGCCGCGCCCGCCGTCGACCGTCGCCGATCCGCCGACGGCGACGAGCACCTCGCGCGCGCCGGCCTCGACGGCGGCTCCGATCAGCCGTCCGGTGCCCCACGTGCTGGCCGACCAGGGATCGCGCTCGTGCTCGGCCAGCAGCGCGAGCCCGCTCGCCGCCGCCGTCTCGACGAGGGCGCGCGCGCCCTCGTCGAGCAGCGCGAGCTGCGCGCTGACCGGCCGGCCCAGCGGATCGCGCGAGCTCGCTTGCGCGATCCGGCCGCCGAGTGCGGCGAGCATGACGCTCATCGTCCCTTCGCCGCCGTCCGCGACGGGGCAGCGGTCGGCGGTCACGCCGCCCCGCTCGAGCCCGCGCGCGACGGCGTCGGCGACGTCGGCCGCGGAGAACGTGCCCTTGAAGGAATCCGGCGCGACGAGTGCGCGAGGTCCGCTCACGGCGCGGACCGTACAACCAGCAGGCGGTCGTCCAGGGCGCGGCAGGCGGTCAGGTTGCGAGCGAGCGCCCGAGGCGGCGGTCGAGCGCGATGGCGGCGGTCAGCCCGACGAGCGCGCTAGATCGCGCCGCGCCAGGCCCCTGTCGCGACGCCGCGCTCCTCGATGAGCTCCTTGAAGCGCTCGAGGTCGCCCTGCACGCGGCGATCCGGAGCGCCGAGCGCCGCTCCGACCTTCTCCTTGACGCCCTCGGGAACGAAGTCCAGCTGGACGGTGACGCGCGTCGTGTCGTCGTCGACCTGCTCGAACGACACCACGCCGGCGTTGTCCTTGCCGTCGGTGTTGCCCCACGCGACGCGCTCGTCGGGAACCTGCTCGACGATGACCGCGTCCCACGCATGCTGCGAGCCTCCGAAGCTCGCGACCCAGCGCAGGTGCGTGTCGTCGAGCTGACGCACCTCGTCGACGCCCTCCATGAACCTCGGGAACTCCTCGAACTGGGTCCACTGGTTGTAGACCGTGCTGAGGGGTGCTTCGACGTCAATCGTCTGCTCGATGATGGTGCTCATCTCGTCTCCTTCGCGTTCGCGTTTCGACGGGTCCGTTTGCCGTACCCGGTCGAGCGATCGACATTCGGCGGTGATGCTCGTCGGGAGGCGCCGTCCCGTCCGCCGCGGATGCGAACATGTGTTCGTGCGCTGGGACAACCTGACGATCGGCGAGCAGGCGGCGGCACGCCTGCCGGGGTACCGGGACCCCGCGGTCGTGCGTCGCTTCGACGCCCCCGAGGCGCTCGACGTCCGCTTCTACGAGATCCACGCGAAGTCCGCGCTCAACCGCGTCCCGGCCGCTTCGAAGATGCCGTTTCGCTGGACGATCAACCCGTATCGGGGTTGCAGCCATGGCTGTGTCTACTGCTTCGCTCGCCCGACGCACACGTATCTCGACTTCGACGCGGGTCGCGACTTCGAGCGCGAGATCGTCGTCAAGGTCAACGCGCCCGAGGTCGTTCGCGTCGAGCTCGCGCGGCCCTCGTGGAAGGGCGAGCACGTCGCGCTGGGGACGAACACCGACCCCTACCAGTGGGTCGAGTCTCGCTACCGGCTGATGCCCGGCATCTGGGAGGCGATGCGCGACGCGCGCAACCCGTGCTCGATCCTCACGAAGTCGCCGCTGCTACTGCGCGACATCGACCTCATGAAGGAGATCGCGGCGGTGGCCGACATCCACGCGAACCTGTCGATCCCGACGCTCGACCCGGCGGCCTGGCGGGCGACGGAGCCGCACACGCCGCACCCGCGGGCGCGCCTGGAGGCGGTCGCCGAGCTCAACCGCGCCGGCATCCCGACCGGCGTGCTGATCGCGCCGCTGATGCCGGGCGTCAACGACGCGCCCGAGCAGGTCGAGCCGCTCCTGCAGGCCGCCGCCGATGCCGGCGCGACCGGCATCGGCGGGATCGCGCTGCACCTCCGCGGCGAGGTCAAGCAGCTCTACATGGACTGGCTGCGCTCCTACCGCCCCGACCTCGTGGCGCGCTACGAGCGGCTCTACGCGCGCGGCGCCTACGCGCCCGTCGAGGAGCGCCGCCGGCTGGCGAGGCTCGTCCGGCGTGAAGCGACCGCGTGGCCGTCGCGATTCCGCGCTCGGGATGAGGCAGCCGAGTCGGGGCACCCACCCGTGACGGCTGCGCCGTCGCCGGCGCAGAGATCGCTGTTCTGACATCAGGTCCCGGGCCGCCGGGCGGTACGCGAGCACGTCGACCGGTCGTCAGTCGAGCGTGGCCGGGATCAGCGCCAGCCCTTCGGCGCGGGCGGCGGCGTGGAGGCGATGATCCCACGTCGCGAAGGCGAGATCCTCGCCGGGCAGGAGGAGGCCGGCGGCGAGGTGGATCGAGTCGAGACTGCGCAGATCGTGGCGCAGCGCGAGCGCGGCGGCGTGCTCGACGAGCGACTGGCCTACCTCCACGACGCCGAACGCCGGCCACTCCTGCGCAACGGCAGCCGCCGCCTCGGCACCGGCGGCGAGGCCGACCGCTCGCACCGTCTCGACGAATCCCGCACGGCACATGTACCAGCCGTCGGCATCGGTCATCGCCTTGCGAACGACCTCGGTTCCCGGCTCGGCGACATAGCGCTTGACCAGCGCGCTCGCGTCGAGATAGAGCTTCAGCGCTCGGCGTCCCGCTCGGAGCGCACGAGCGCGGCGGCGCTCGTGCCGGCTGACGCTGGTTGCGGCGGATGCTTCGGTCGTGCTCGCGCGGGTGGTGTGACCTGGCCGCTCGCGACGAGCTCGCGCAGCCCGTCGTCGACGGCGGCGCCGGCGGGGACGATGTCGGCAAGCGGCCGTCCGCGCACCGTCACGCGCACCTGCTCACCACGGGCGACGGCGCGCAACGTCGCGCTCAGCGACTGCTTCAGCTCGCGGACGCCCATCTCACGCATGTGGTCACCTTAGCATCGATGAGCCCACAATCAGCTCAGGCTCATCGACTGATCAGCGCTTGTCGAGCTGGCCGGTCTCGAACTGCATCGCGACCTTGTCGCCGCCGGACTTGCGCGTGACGAAGGCGGCCAGCTCGGGTGCCACGCCGCCGAAGGTCGCGCCGACCTTCAGCCCGACCGGCGCGACGTCGATCTCGCCGCGGTTGCGCTCGATCGCGCGCAACGTCGCGGTCGCGACGTGCTCGGGCGACTTCGTGCCGACGCCCTTGGGCAGGGTGACGTTCGCGTCGGCGAACATGCCGGCGTCGCGGATGAAGCCGGGGAAGATCGCCGACACGCCGACGCCGGTCCCGTGCAGCTCGGCGCGCATCGCGCCCGCGAAGCCGCGCAGGCCGTACTTCGTCGCGTTGTACAGCGAGCTGCCCGCGGTCGCCGTCTTGCCGGCGAGCGAGGACATGAAGAGGATGTGGCCGCTGCCGCGAGCGACCATCTGCGGCGCGAGCGCGTGGGTGAGGAAGATCGGCGCGTGGAGGTTGACGACGAGCGCCCGCTCGATCTGCTCGGCGCTGTACGTCTCCAGACGACCCGACGCCGGGACCGCGGCGTTGGCGATGAAGATGTCGACGCTCGACTGCGCCGCCGCGAGCTCCTGCACGGCCGCCGGATCGGACAGATCGGCTGCCACGACCTCGGCGCCGATCTCGTCGGCGAGGTCTGCGAGCACGTCGGCGCGTCGCCCGCTCAGGACGAGACTCGCGCCCGCGCCCGCGAGCTTGCGCGCGATCGCCTGGCCCAGTCCACCGGTCGCGCCCGTCAGCAGCACGGTCTTCCCCTTGACGTTCATGCGACGAAGACTGCCACGCCGCGCCGCCGGCTGCGCACCGACGCCAGCGGCGCGCCGTGCATCGCCCGGGCGCTCATGAGGCGAAGACCGCGACGGTAGCCGTGAATCCGTGCAGGAAGTTCTCGCCGCCGACCGGTCCGATCTCGCCGGCGGCGAAGAAGCCGGCGGTCGGGATGTCGCCCAGGCAGCTCGTGACGGCCGCCGCGTCGTGGTCGGGCAGGCCGAACATCCCGCGTCCGCGGCCGTTGCAGGTGAACATCAGCGCGCCCGCCGGGGCGTCGTCGCCGAGCGCACGGCGACGCAGGCCGAGCGCCTCGTCGAGATCGCGATCCGCCGATGCCGCGTCGCGCGCGTGCACCCGCACGACCTGGCCCTGCTCGATCGTCGCCCCGACGGCGATCGTCCCCGTCTCCGGGTCGCCGCCGAGCACGCTGCGCACGAGGAAGTCGCCGTGCCGGTGGTCGCCGAGACCGTGCTCGACGACGATCCCGAGCAGCATGCCCTCGGCGAGCAGCTCGCGCTGGTCGTCGTCGAGGCGATCGAGCACGTCGCGCAGGGCGGTCAGCGCCGGTCGCCCGCCGAGCTCCTTGATCAGCCGGCCCTCGCCGGCGGTGATCTCGAGCTCGGGGCCGATCGGCGTCGCGCCCTGCGAGACGCACGGCAGCAGCTCGACGCCGTCGAAGCGCACGCCGACGGCGCCGCCGGGCACGACGCGCTCGCCGAGGAACAGCGCCGCCTGCCCGCGCAGCGTGCGAGCGCTCGAGACCCCGCCCAGGACCGGCACGCCCGGCGCGCGCCCGGCGAGCTCGGCGAGCACCGCGTCGGTCGGAAAGGAGTACGGGTCGGGCAGCAGGATCGCGCCGCCGGCGCCCTGCAGGTCGGGCACCCCGGCGATCGCGACGCCGTCTCGCACCTCGGTCACCTCGGCGTGGAACGTCGAGACGACCCCGTGCTCGAAGGCGGCTGCCCAGACGGCGATCGCGGTGCCGCCCTCGATCTCGCGGCCGTCGCCGACGACGCCACCGGCGCCGCAGCCGATCAGCACGTCGGGCGCCAGCGCGTCGTGGACGCCTTCGAGCGTCGCCTCGGGGCTGGCGAGGTGCGCGCCCGAAGCGAACACGACCGCCAGATCGATGCTCGCGTCGGGCAGCTCCGCGGCCACCTTGGCGGCCGCCTCGACGGCTCCTGTCCGTGGATCGGACGCGGTGGACAGGCCACACGCGATGCGCACGCTCATCGCGAGCGCACGATACCCGTCGCGCTGCGCCCATACTGCGCCTCGTGACGCGACGACTGCTCGCCATGTTCGGCCCCACCGGCGTCGGCAAGACCGAGGTCGCGCTGGCGCTCGCGCAGCGGCTGCGCGCCAGAGGCGAGCGACCGGTGGCGGTCTCGGCCGACGCGCTGCAGGTCTACCGGGGCCTGGAGATCCTCACCGGCGTTCCCGACGCGGCGCAGCGCGCGGTCCTCGAGCACCGGCTCGTCGCGTTCCTGCCCGTGAGCGAGCGCTTCTCGGTCGCCGAGTACGCCGCCCTCGCGCACGCCGAGATCGACGGACTGCTGGCCGAGGGCGCCACGCCGATCGTCGTCGGCGGCACCGGGCTGTACCTGCGCGCCGCGCTCGCCGAGCTGGAGCTGCGCCCACCGCCGCCCGCGGGCGTGCGCGAGCGCTGGCAGGCCGAGCTCGACGCGCGCGGGCCGCAGGCGCTGCACGCCGAGCTCGCCGGCAAGGCACCGTGGGCCGCCGAGCGGATCGAGCCGCGCGACCGCCACCGGATCGTGCGCGCGCTCGAGCTGCACGACCAGGGCGCGCTCGTGCCCGCGACCACGCCCAGCCAGCTGTGGACGCGCGAGACGCGCCACCCGACGCGCCTCGTCGGCCTGATCCGCGACCGCGAGGAGCTCTACGCGCGGATCGAGGCGCGCGTCGACGCGATGGTCGCCGCGGGCGTCGTCGCCGAGGTGCAGCGGGCGCACGCCGCCGGCGCCTCGGACACCGCTCGCGCCGCGCTCGGCTTCGAGCAGCTGCGCAGCGGCGACGTCGATGCGATGAAGCGGCGCACCCGCAACTACGCTCGCCGCCAGCTGACCTGGATGCGCAAGCTGCCCGACGTGGAGGCGATCGACATGACCAGCCAGGAGCCAGAGCACGTGGCAGCCCTCATAGACTCCGCGCCCGCATGACGACGATCGCATTCGAGAAGTGGCAGGCGCTCGGCAACGACTACCTCATCTTCGAGCAGCGGGCCCTGGCGTTCGATTTCACGCCGCAGCGCATCGAGCGCATCTGCGACGTCCACACCGGCGTCGGCTCGGACGGGATCCTGCTGCTGTCCGAGCCCGACGGGCCAGGATTCGTCGCGCGGCTGAGGATCTTCAACCCCGACGGCTCGGAGTCCGGGCTGTCGGGCAACGGCGCGCGCGAGGCCGTCATGTACCTGCGCCGCAACGGCTGGGTCGACACGGACCGCTTCTCGATCCAGACCGGCGCCGGCGAGATCCGCCCGCACATCACCGGCCCCGACACGTGCACGCTGGACATGGGCCGCGCGCGCACGTCGTCGGACGACTTCCCGTCCGGCGACGCCGACGGCGCCGCCCAGCTGACGACGCAGGACGGCCGCACATGGCGCTTCCAGCACGTCCAGGTCGGCAACCCGCAATGCGCGATCCACCATCCCGACCTCGACGAGCTCGAGGCGCTCGAGCTCGCGCGGGTCGGCCCGGCGATCGAGCGTCACGAGCTGTTCCCGAACCGCACGAACGTCTCCTGGTACGCGGAGCTTGAGCCCGGCGTGATCCGCGCGCGGATCTTCGAGCGTGGCGTGGGGGAGACGATGTCCTCGGGGACAGGCGCCAGCGGCGCCGCGATCGCCTACGTCCTGCGCGGCGGCGACTCGCCCGTGACCGTGCGCCTCGACGGCGGCGAGCTCGTCGTCGACGTCGCCGAGGACCTGCACTTCGACCTGACCGGATGGGCGAGGCCCGTCTACCGTGGCGAGCTCGCCGACGACTTCTGCACCGAACTGGAGAACCTGTGAAGCCCTCCAAGCGCCTCGACCTGATCCCGCCCTACCTGTTCGCCGAGCTCGAGCGCAAGATCGCTGCCAAGCGCGCGCAGGGCATCGACGTCATCTCGCTCGGGATCGGCGATCCGGACCGGCCGACGCCGGCGATCATCGTCGACGCGATGCAGGAGGCCGTCAGCGAGCCCGAGACGCACCGGTACCCGTCCAACCGCGGTCGTCAGGACTTCCGCCAGGCCGTCTCGGACTTCTACATGCGCCGCTTCGACGTCGAGCTCGACCCGGACACCGAGATCATGCCGGCGATCGGCGCCAAGGAGTGCATCTTCAACCTCAACCTGGCGTTCCTCGATCCAGGCGACGCGGCGCTCAGCGCCGATCCCGGCTACCCGGTCTACACCGGCGGGCCGCTGATCGCCGGCGGCGACCCGGTGCTGATGGCGCTGCTGCCCGAGCGCGGCTTCACGCCCGACCTGTCGGCGATCTCCGAGGCCGACCGCAAGCGCGCGAAGCTCATGTTCTTCAACTACCCGAACAACCCGACCGGAGCGGTCGTGCGCCCCGGCTTCTTCGAGGAGGCCGTCGACTTCGCGGCTGCCAACGACGTCCTCGCCGTGCACGACAACGCCTACTCCGAGACGACGTACGACGGCTACCGCGCGCCCTCGTTCCTCGCCACGCCGGGCGCGAAGGACGTCGGCGTCGAGGTGTTCTCGTGGTCGAAGGGCTACAACATGACCGGCTGGCGCTGCGCGGCGATCGTCGGCAACGCCGACGCGATCGCGGCGTACTGGAAGCTCAAGACGAACATCGACTCGGGCAACTTCGAAGCCGTCCAGCTCGCCGCGATCGCCGCGCTCAGCCCGGACGCCGACGGCGACGTCAGGGAGATGAACGCGCTCTACCTGCGCCGCCGCGACCTCGTCGTCGACGCGCTGCGGAGGATCGGCGTCGACGTCACGCCGCCGAAGGGCACGATCTACGTCTGGGCACCGGTGCCCGCCGGCTTCGAGGACGCCGCCGCGTACTGCGAGCACGTGCTCGAGGAGGCCGCCGTCGTGATCTCGCCGGGCGGCGCCTATGGGCCCAACGGCGAGGGCTTCTTCAGGATCTCGCTGACGACGCCCGACGACCGGCTGCTGGAGGCCGTCCAGCGGCTCGGCCGGCTCGCGGCCTGACGGCTCGCGCGGCGTGTGACGCGCGCGTGCGGCCGGGTCCTCTCGCCGAGCGCGCGTCGCGGTGCGACGTTCGGCGGTTCAACCGCCGAAACTCGCACCCGTGGCGGTGGCGTCCTTACGCGTTCGCCGGCTCGGGCTCCGACGCCGACGAGTCGCTGCCGGCAGCCGGTGGCTCGCCGGACGCCTCCTCGCTCTTGTCGCGGACGTAGCAGACGACCGCCCAGACGACGGCCGCGAGCGGGACGGCCAGCAGGGCGCCGATGATGCCGGCGACGACGACGCCGCCGGTCAGCACGAGCAGGATCGCGACGGGATGCAGGTCGATGCTCTGGCCGACGATGACCGGGTACAGCAGGTCTCCTTCGAGCTGCTGGATGACCGTGATCACGACGACCACGAGCAATGCCGCGAACGGTCCGACGGAGACGAGCGCGACGAGCGCGGCGACGCCGCCGGCGACGAACGCTCCGACGAGCGGGATGAACGCGCCGAAGAAGGTCAGCACCATCAGCGGGACGACGAGCGGCACCCCGATCAATGCCAGGGCGATGCCGATCAGGATCGCGTCGATCATCGCGATGATGCTGATGCCGCGTATGTAGCCGCTGAGCGTCGACCAGGCGCGCCGTCCGACCTCGTCGAGATCGGCGCGGCGCGGCGCGGGCGCGAGCCCGACGAGCCAGCTCCAGATGCGATCGCCGTCCTTCAGGAAGAAGAACAGCAGGACGATGACGAGCAGCAGGCCGGCGATCAGCTCTCCGATCAGCAGCGCGCCGCTGATCACCCCGCCGGCGATCAGGCCGCTGCTCTCGCGCAGCTGCTCGAGCCCTCGGTCGATCGCCCGGTTGATGTCCTGCTGGTCCAGGTCGAGCGGACCGCGCGTCAGCCAGGTGAGCACCTCGTCGAGGCCCTGCCGCGCGCTGCCGCCGACGTTGCCGACCTCGCTGACGACCGCTGGCACGATCGCCGCCACGATGAGCCCCAGGAACGCCACCGCGAGCGTCATCGTCGTGACGGCGGCGAGCGCTGCGGGCCAGCGGTGACGTCGCAGCCAGAGCGCCACGGGCGCCAGCACGGTCGCGACGAACAGCGCCGCGATGACCGGCAGGACGACGAGCCGCAGCTGGACGAGCACGAAGACGATCGCCGTCACGGCGGCCGCGATCAGCAGCAGCTGCAGGCTGCGCTCGGCGGCCACGGCGAGCAGCGGTCGTGGCTGCGCACCGTCTGGCGAGACGGCGGGAGGCGGGTTCTGTTCGGATACCGGACGGCTCATGATGGGTGAGGAGCGGCGCCCGTCCTGAGCGTGGCCGCCGCACACGCTACCGGTCGCGGTCGGCGAGCTTGGTCCGCGGACGCGCGCGGCGATCGCTCAGGCAGCGTGCCCCCGAAGTCGTGCGATGCGGCGTCGAGCACGACGTGCCAAGCGGCTGCGCACAAGACTCCAGCTTGCTGCGTATTGAGGTGAATTGCGGGTTTCGAACCAGCGCATGACGCAGGACGAGCCCAAGTTCTTGACTATATTCATAGGTAATGCATAGGCTGCACGGGCGTGGGATGGCCGATCTCACGGTGACTCGTCGGCGGAGGAGATTGCATGACTGCTGCTTGGAATCCTCGACACTCGCGCGGACACCTGTCGCGGGCGGGCATGTTGGTGCTTGGTCTGGTCATGCTGGGGGTTCTCGGGATGGGACCGCCCTCGTTCGTGGAACCGGCCGCTGCGCGAGTTGCGGCGGGAGCGGCCCACTCGGTCGCCGTGATCCCGGATGGCTCGGTGCGGGCTTGGGGCGCTGGGACAAGCGGCCAGCTGGGCGACGGCGAGTCGTCGTCGTCGAGTGTCCCGGTCGCCGTGTCCGATCTGACGGGCGGGGTGCGTGCGGTTGCCGCCGGTGGGAACCACTCGCTGGCGCTTCTCCACGACCGGACGTTGCGCGCCTGGGGCTCGAACGACGACGGCGAGCTGGGCGACGGGACGACGATCCAGCGCTCGAGCCCGGTCGCGGTGTCGGGGCTGACGGGCGTGTCCGCGATCGCCACCGGCCCGAGCAACTCGGTGGCGGTGGCGAGCGGTGCGTTGTATGCGTGGGGGGAGAACTTCCTCCAGCAGGTCGGCGACGGCACGACGATCGATCGTCATGCGCCGGTCGCCGTGGTCGGGGCGACGGGCACGTTCACGGCGGTGGCGCAGGGCGCCAACCACACGCTGGCGCTCAGCAGCACGGGGACGGTGTGGAGCTGGGGCCTGGGGACCAACGGGCAGCTGGGCCGTTCGCCGGCGAGCGGAACGGGCGATCCCCCGGATGTGATCCCGGGGCTGACGAACATCGTCGAGGTCGCGGCCGCCGGGGACTGGTCGATGGCGCGCGACGACCTCGGCCGGGTCTGGACATGGGGTCGCAACACGGACGGCCAGCTGGGCCGCAACTGCATCTTCGGGACGTGCATCGACTCGGCGGTGCCGGGAATGATCGCCGGGCTGTCGGAGATGAACGCGGTCGCCGCCGGCGAGTCCCACGGTCTCGCGATCGCCGGTGACGACACGGCTCGTGCTTGGGGTGCGAACTCGTCGGGGCAGCTGGGAGACGGCACGACGACGCAGCGCGATGCGCCCGTAGCGGTGTTCGAGATCGCGAACGCGGTCGCCGTCGCGGGCGGGGCGTCGCATTCGCTGGCGGTCAGGTCGGACACGGGGTTCCGGGCGTGGGGGCTGAACTCGTCCGGACAGGTGGGCGACGGGACGACGACGACGCGGCTGACGCAGGTGGCGGTCTCCGGGTTGGGAATCCCGAACGATCCGGCAGATGACGAGCGCAACGGCGGGGGCTCGCGGTCGACCGATCACCGCGATCCGTGCAAGGGGCAGCCGGTCAACTGCGCGACGGGGAACTTCTGGCACACGTTCACGGACCTGTCGATTCCGGGCCGCGGGTCGGGCTTCGTGCTGGAGCGGACGTACAACTCGTCGCGCGCGGCCGCCGACGGCCCGTTCGGGTTCGGGTGGGATTCGAGTCTGACGATGTCGCTGGACGTCGACGCCGAGACGGGGACCGCGACGATCACCGAGGAGAACGGCAGTCTCGTGACCCTGAACGCCGACGGCGCGGGCGGGTTCTACGTGCCGCCGAGGCTGCACGTCGAGCTGGTCGAGAACGTCGACGGATCGTGGACGTTCACGCGGCGCAAGCATGAGATCTTCGACTTCGACCCGTCCGGCCGGTTGGCCGCGATCCGCGACCTGAACGGGTACGAGGTGCAGCTGTCCTATCCGGATGCGTCGACGATCGTCGCCACCGATCCCGCAGGCCGGACGATCACGATGTCCCTGACCGGTGGTCGCGTGACGTCGGTGTCGGATTCGAGCTCGCCGGCGCGAACGCTGTCGTACACGTACGACGGGTCGGGGAACCTGACGCACGTCGTGGACGTCAACGGCGGCACGACGACGTTCGGCTATGACGGCTCGCATCGGGTGCTGACGATGAGGATGCCCGGGCACTTCGGCGATACGACGACGGTCCCCGTCCCGGAGTTCACGAACGTCTATGACGGCGAGGACCGGGTCGTGTCGCAGACCGACCCGCTGGGCCGCGAGATGCTGTTCGACTACACGACGGTGCCGGGGTCGACGAGGATCACCGACCCGGAGGGCAACGTCGAGGTCGAGGAGTTCGAGGACGGGTTGCTGGTCTCGCTGACGAGAGGCGCCGGCAGCGCCGACGAGGCGACCTGGACGTACGAGCACGATCCGGACACGCTGGGGGTCACGAAGGTCACCGATCCGCTGGACCGCGAGCGGACCCGTACGTATGACGCGGCGGGCAACGTGCTCAGCGAGACCGACGCGCTGGATCGCGAGACGGTCTCCACGTACGACGCGCTCAACCGGCCGCTGACGATCACCGATCCGGCGGGGGACACGACGACGATGACCTATGACGGTGCGGGGAACCTGCTGACGACGTCGCGGCCGTTGAAGGACTCCGGTGGGTCGACGATCGACGCCGCCACCACGACCCTGTCCTATGACGGGCAGCCGGGTGACGTGACGAAGATCGCCGACCCGCTCGGCAAGGAATGGACGTACGACTACAACGCGCAGGGCGACCGCGTGTCGGCAACCGATCCGCTCGGCAACACGACGACGTCCGTGTTCGACACCGCGGGGCGCATGACGTCAATGGTGTCGGCGCGTGGCAACGCGTCCGGGGCCGATCCCGCGGACTACACGACGACCTACGAGCACGACCCGGACGGGCTCGTGACGAAGGTCACCGACCCCGAGGGCGGCGAGACCCTGTTGGCGTACGACGCCAACCGCAACCTCGTCGAGCAGACCGATCCCAACGGCAACGAGACGACGTACGCGTATGACCCGGCCGACCAGCTCGTGCGTGTCGAGCGTCCGGACGACAGCGAGCTCGGGTACGAGTACGACGACAATGGCAACGTCACGACGCGATCTGACGGCGCCGGTGCGGACCGGACGTATGCGTACGATCCGCTGGACCGGATGACCACGACCACCGATCCGCTGAGTCGCGAGACGACGATCTCCTATGACCTGGCCGGCAATCGCGCGTCGGTGACCGATCCGCAGAGCCGGGTCGCGTCGCTCTCGCACGACGTGGCGGGTCAGGTGACCGCGATCGACTACTCCGATCCGGGTACGCCGGACGTCACTGGGATCACGTACGACGATCTCGGCCGGCGGGTCGCGATGACCGACCAGACCGGCACCTCGACGTGGGCGTACGACTCGCTGGGGCGGCTCACGAGTTCGGCGACGGCGGCCGGCACGATCGGCTACGCCCACGATCTTGCCGACCGGTTGACGAGCATCAGCTACCCCAACGGCGTCGGGACGATCACGCGGGGCTATGACGACGCCGGGCGGTTGACGAGCGTGAAGGATCCCGTTGATCGCGAGAGCACGTTTGGCTATGACGCCGACGGCAACGTCACGACCCGTGGGTTGGCCAACGGCGTGACCGACACCCTCACCTACGATCATGCTGGGCGCCTTTCGGGGATCGGCGTCGAGGACGACACGAGCACGGAGCTTGCAACGTTCGCGTACGTCCGCGACCCCACGGGGCAGCTGGAATCGGTCGCGTCGACCGGCCTTCTGGATGCCGACGATCACGACTACGGCTACACGCAGCTCAACCAGCTACAGGACGTTGACACAGACGCGTACGCCTACGACCCGGCCGAGAACCTCACGGCCCTGCTGGAAGGCACCCACCAGGCATTCAACACGGCCAACGAGCTGTGCTTCACGGCGCCCACGCCGGGCGGGTCGTGCGGAGCACCACCGACGGGCGCCACGACCTACGCCTACGATCAGAGCGGCAGTCGCACGATGGTGACGCCGCCGTCGGGGCCGGCGCAGGCACTCGGGTATGACCAGGCTGATCGCTTGACGAGCGTTACGGAGGGATCGCTGGACGCGTCGTACGCCT
This sequence comes from Solirubrobacteraceae bacterium, assembly GCA_030690545.1. Classification (GTDB taxonomy): domain Bacteria; phylum Actinomycetota; class Thermoleophilia; order Solirubrobacterales; family Solirubrobacteraceae; genus CADCVQ01. Next base: position 40,601 of record JAUYGN010000011.1, on the reverse strand, counting down.
ACGACGGCGACGGCCTGAGGATCAGCAAGACCGTCGATGCGGTCACGACATCGTTTGCGTGGGATGCCAGCCAGGGCCTGGCGCTGCTATTGACCGAGACGACCGGCACGGACACGACCGCGTACCTCTACGGCCCCGGCGGCCAGGTCATGCAGCGCCTGGACCCATCCGGCGATCCGGTCTACTACAGCCACGACCAGCTCGGCAGCGTCCGCCTGATCACCGATCAGAACGCAGACCCGGTCGCGACATACACGTATGACCCCTACGGCAACACCACCAACAGCACCGGGACGCTCCAGCAGCCGTTCGGGTACGCCGGCGAATACCACGACGCCGAGACCGGCCTCGTCTACCTGCGCGCTCGCTACTACGACCCCGGCACGGGGCAGTTCCTCACAAGGGATCCGCTGGAGACGCTGACCGGGCAGGCGTACGCATACGCCAACAACAACCCAATCACGCACACCGACCCGAGCGGCGAGGCCCCGCCGCTCCTGGTCGCCGCCCTGATCCTTGGCGGAGGGGGAGCGGCTGGCGGCGCGGCGATCGACTTCGGAAGCCAGGTCGCCGGCAACCTCTTCCGCGGCTGTGGCCCCCTCGACGACATCGACGTCGGCGACATCGGGATCTCCGCAGGCCTTGGGGCAGCCACCGCGCCATTGCCGCTCCTGCGCTTGGTGCCAGGCAAGAAGGCTGCCTGCGTGGTGGGTGTCGCGTGTACGTTCGCGGATGATTACTTCCAGATTCCGCATCCACCAAGACGGCCTCCGATACCGGGCCAGTCGACCCGAGACCTCAAGAAGGATCCGCCCATCTCCGGGCCGCCTCGTTAGCCAACCGTGATCTACGGCAAGTAGATGACTGATCTGGACGAGTCCTTGGAACGCCTTGCCGCGAAGATCGCTGGCGAGGACGCGCTGGGAACGTCGCGTGGCGCGTGGCGCGCGGCGGCGCTGGTGCATGACCAGGCAGTTCTTGTACGACGTGAGCGTGGTAATGATGCTGCGCTGGCCTTATACGAGGAGGCCGCGCAGCGCCTTGTCGGGCGGAGTGATTCGGGTCCGCGATCGATGTGGATCTCGACGATGAACACGATCGCCGTGATCCATATGGAGCATGGGCGGTACGCCGAGAGCCAGGCCGCGGCTGAGGTGCTTGTCCAGGAGCACTTTGATGACGCTCCGCTGGATGCGGCAGAGGCGATCGCGAACGCGACGCTCTTGCTCGCGCGGCTGCTTAAGGACGTGGGCGATCGCACGGGCGCGCTAGCGCTGCTTGATCGATTGATCGAGCGGTATGGGCAGCCGGGAATACCAGGGCACCTCAATACGCGTGCTGCCGCGACCTTGGATAAGGGATGGATCCGCTCGAAGCATGGGGATGCCAATGGAGCGCAGCGCTGCTACACGACCGTGATCGAGTTGCTCGGCGATCAGGAGGATGTGGATCTCCGATACAAGGTCGTCGCAGCCTCGATCTGGAAGGCGGACCTGCTCTGCGAGCAGGGGTTGCTCGGCGAGGCTCGCGCGTTGTGCGAGCGCGTGGTACAGGGCTATGCCGACGACGACGATCCCGAGATCCACGAGTTCGTGGCGTGGGCGCGGACGGTGCTCGACGAGTTGTCGCGTGGCAGTCGCCGTCGGTGGCCGTGGTCACGCTGACCCCCTCTCGACTCGCAGAGTAGCTGACGAGTCCCTCGACGACGACGGCCGACGGTCAGCTACGAGCACGATCTCGGTGATCGCGTGACGAGCAGTACCCGGATGGTGTTGTCGGCGACATCGGGGTCTCCGCGTGCCGTGGTGCTGTCTGGGCCTCCTTGCGGCTCGTCCAGGCAGGAAGGCCACGATGCGTGGTGGCGTCATGTGTACGTTCGCGGGTGACTAGCACTGGCGTCCAGAGCCTCGAGATCGGCCAGCGCGCGCACGCGAGAACGCAGATCCGCAACGACAAGGGCACCGGCCTGCGCAGCATGCCGTTCAGAGGCTTCGAGCGACGCCACGAGGGACCGGGACATTGCGGCTACCCGCGCATTTGCGCCGGGCAGCGCGTGGGGATCCAGCCGTACAGCCGCGGGCGGTCCGCGCGGCCGGTGCGGATCGACCAGTAGCGCCAGGTCAGGGTGCCGTCGCTGTTGGGATCGCAGCGTGCGAGCGAGTCGACCTTCGCGACGGGCGTGCCGACGCGCACCATCCCGCGCGCGATGCCGCCGACGGACACGTTCGTCGTGTTGGACATGAAGTACAGGACGTTGCCGAAGGCGGGCTTGGCGTCGTACTCGGTGACCGTGTTGATCTCGCCGTTGGACAGGCGCGCGTGGGCGTGGGCGCCGACGTTCGGGTTGGCGAGCGGGCGCAGCTTGCCGACCTCCCGGCCCGACGGGCCGCAGCCCGTGCCGCCGCCGCGCTGGTCGCGAAACGCGCGCAGCGCTGCGCGCCCGGAGGCCGACGCGCGGTTCAGCGCGGCGCCGTCGACGAACGCCTGCGTGCCGCCCGACGGCGCCCGCGCGATGACCTGCACGAGCGGGAAGTCGCGGCTCTGGCGCGGCGAGGCCGCACAGCCGCGGCCGCGCATCCGCACCGACGTGACGCGGTAAGACGTGCGATCCGTGCCGGTCACCTCGAAGCGGCGCCCGCCGAGATAGGTCAGCTGACCGATCGGCTGGGCGAGCGAGTCGATCAGCGGCCAGCTGCGCGCGCCGCCCGCCGCCGGGTTGGGCGCGACCGAGTGGACCTGCACGCTGATCGTGACCTCGGCGCCGCGCAGGGCGCGCCAGGCTGCGCGGCTGAGGTCGGGCGTGCCGTGGCGCCCGAGCCGGCAGTCGGCGATCCGGTGGCCGGACGGCGGCGTGCAGCGGCGGCCCTCGAAGCGCGTCGCGGAGGTCGTGGCGCCGGCCGCCGACCCGGCGCGGGCATCGGCCGCGGCACCCGGCACGACCGAGATGGCGGCGGTGGCGCTGACGATCGCGCCCAGGACGGCGGTCGCCAGGACGGCGGTCGGGACGGCGCGCATGCACCTCCAACGTCGCGGCGGTGCAAAGGGTGCGCTCGGCCTGCCGCGCCGCGTTGGGCCGGGTCGGTCACCATCAGCATGCCGCCTAGACTCCCACGCCCATGGAGATCGCCTACGACGAACACGGGCTCGTGCCGGTCATCGTGCAGGACTGGCACAGCGGCGAGGTGCTCACGCTGGCCTACGCCAACGCCGAGGCGGTCCGCCGCACGCGCGAATCGGGCGAGCTGCACCTGTACAGCCGCTCGCGCAGCGAGCAGTGGCACAAGGGCGCGACGAGCGGCAACACGCAGGCGGTGCGTGTGCTGCGGCTGGACTGCGACGGCGACGCGCTGCTGGCGCTCGTCGAGCCCGCCGGCCCGGCCTGCCACACCGGCGAGCGGACGTGCTTTCACCATGGCCAGCTGCAGCCGCCCGCGCCGCACGAGGCGCTGCCGTCGCTCGAGCGCACGCTGCGCCAGCGGGCCGCCGAGCGTCCGCCGGGCTCCTACACCGTGACGCTGCTCGAAGACCCGCAGCTCGCGGGGGAGAAGGTGCTCGAGGAGGCCGAGGAGGTCACGCGCGCGGTGCGCGAGGAGAGCGACGAGCGCGTCGACAACGAGGCGGCCGACGTCCTGTACCACCTCGCCGTGCTGCTGCACGGGCGCGAGCGCTCGCTGGCGGACGCCGAGACCGTGCTCAATGACCGTCGCCGCTGACGATCCGCCCGGCGCTCCCGGCGCTCCCGGCACTCCTGGTCCGTCCGGTCGGGCCGGCTCGTCGGAACGCGACGGGAGTGGATCGCTGCCGGTCGAGCCCTCGCTCGGCGAGGTCCGCGAGCTCGCCCGCGACTACAACGTCATCGCCCTGCGCCATGCGTTCATCGACGACACCGAGACGCCGGTCTCGGCCTTCCTGAAGCTGCGCGGCACGGAGCCGACCTCGGCTGCCTTCCTGCTGGAGTCCGCCGAGCGCGGCCAGCAGTTCGGCCGCTACAGCTTCATCGGCGTGCGGCCGCGCAAGGTCGTGCGCTGGTCGCTGGGCGACGAGCCGGCCGACCCGTACGCGTTCGCCGCCGACGAGGTCGCTCGCCACCGCCAGGCGCCCTGGCCGGACATGCCGCCGTTCGCCGGCGGCGCCGTCGGCTACTTCGGCTATGACCTCGTGCGCACCGTCGAGCCGCTCGGCGCGCCGAACCCCGATCCGGTCGGCCTGCCCGACATGGCGCTGATGCTGTCCGACGTGCTCGTCGTGTTCGACCACCTCAAGCACACGATCAGCGTGCTCGTCAACGTCTACGCCGACGACGACGGGAACGCCGCCGACCTCGCGGCGTCGTACGCCGATGCCGTCGCGACGATCGAGCGCGTCCGCGAGCTGCTCGCCGGTCCCGTGCCGCGGCCCGCGCCGACGCCGGCCCGGCCGCGCCCCCAGTTTCACTCGAACATGACGCGCGAGCAGTTCGAAGCGAACGTCGCGCGAATCGTCGAGTACGTCCACGCCGGCGACGCCTTCCAGGTCGTGCCCTCGCAGCGCTGGTCGGCCGACCTCGGGATCGACCCGTTCTCCGTCTATCGCGGGCTGCGCGTCGTCAACCCGAGCCCGTACATGTACTTCCTGGACTTCCTCGACTTCCAGGTCGCGGGCGCCTCGCCCGAGCCGGTGCTGACCGTCACGGGGCGTCACGTCACGACGCGGCCGATCGCCGGGACGCGGCCGCGCGGCGCGACGCTCGCCGACGACGAGCGGATCGCCGAGGAGCTGCTCGCCGACGAGAAGGAGCGTGCCGAGCACGTGATGCTCGTCGACCTCGGCCGCAACGACCTCGGCCGCGTCTGCGAGTACGGCACGGTCTCGGTCGACCGCTTCATGGCGATCGAGACCTACTCGCACGTCATGCACATCGTCTCGAACGTCTCGGGCATGCTGCGCGCGGACGTCACGGCGATGGACGCGCTGCGCTCGGTGCTGCCGGCCGGCACGCTGTCGGGTGCGCCGAAGGTCCGCGCGATGCAGATCATCGACGAGCTCGAGCCGGTCAAGCGCGGCGGCTACGGCGGCGCGATCGGCTACCTCTCCTACACGGGCGACCTCGACACCGCGATCCACATCCGCACGGTCGTCATGAAGGACGGCCGGGCGCATGTGCAGGCCGGCGGCGGCACCGTCGCCGACGCCGTGCCGGCCTACGAGTTCGCCGAGTCGGAGGCGAAGGCGCGCGCCGTGCTGCGCGCGATCGAGCTCGCGTCCCGCCAGCCGGACTGGCCATGAAGGGCGCCGAACGCCCGCCTTTCTAGTCCCCTTCCGGACGGTCGCCATGGGACACCTCCGGAACATTTATGACCATGATACGATGACCATAGTCATGTCGGAGCGTACGGTTCCCGCGAGCAGGTTCAAGGCCCACTGCCTGGCGATGCTCGACGAGGTGGCCGCGTCGGGGGAGCAGATCGTCGTCACGAAGCGCGGCCGCCCGGTCGCGCGGGTCGTCGCGATCGAGCAGCCCGCCGGCCTGGAGGGCTCGGTCACGTTCAACGTGACCGACGACGAGCTGATCGCTCCGCTGGACGAAGCCTGGGATGCCGAGCGCGGATGATCGTGCTCGACACCCACGTCTGGCTGTGGTGGCTCGCTCAGCCCGACCGTCTGTCGCCGGGCGCGCGTCAGGCGATCGACGGCGCCTCGCGGATCGGCGTCTGCACGCTCAGCGCGCTGGAGGTCGCGATGCTGGCGGTCCGCGGGCGCGTCTCGCTGGATCGCGACGTGAGCGCATGGGTGCGCCAAGCGTTCGCGGCTCCGCGGGTCGAGGCCCTCGCGCCGAGCGCGGACATCGCGGTCGCCGCCGCGTTGCTGGACCGCGACGCGTTTCCCGGCGATCCGGTCGACCGGATCATCTACGCCACGGCGCGCGCGTCCCGCGCCCGTCTCGTCACCCGTGATCGCGCGATCCGAGCGTTCGATCGCCGAACGGCGGTGTGGTGAGCATGACCTCCGTCCTCGTCGTCGACAACTACGACTCGTTCACCTACAACCTCGTGCAGTTCCTCGGTGAGCTGGGCGCCGATCTCGACGTCGTGCGCAACGACGTCGCCACCGTCGACGAGCTGCTCGAGCGTGGGCCCGACCGCGTCGTCGTCTCGCCGGGACCGTGCACGCCGAACGAGGCGGGGATCTCGCTGGAGTCGATGCGCCGCTTCCCCGAGGCCGGGATCCCGACGCTCGGCGTCTGCCTCGGACACCAGTCGCTCGCGCAGGCGTTCGGCGGCTTCGTCATCCGCGGCGAGCCGATCCACGGCAAGACGAGTGAGATCACGCATGACGGTCGCACGATCTTCGCCGGCCTATCCGCGACGCTGACCGTCGGGCGCTACCACTCGCTCGTCGTCGACCCCGACCGGGTGCCCGACGCGTTCGAGGTCTCCGCCCGCGGCGGCGGCGTGGTCATGGGCCTGCGCCACCGCGAGCTGCCCGCCGAGGGCGTCCAGTTTCACCCCGAGTCGGTCCTCACCGACGACGGCAGGCAGCTGCTGCGCAACTTCCTGGACGGCTGAGGCAACGGCGGGGGCGCTCGCCTGCGCGACGTGCGCCCGCTCACGCTGGCCGCGCCGCGACGAGCGCCGGGGCGTGCGCCTGCGCCCAGTCGGCGGCCGCCGCGTCGAAGTCCGCGACCTCGCGCTCGAGCACGAACAGCCCGCGCACCGGGACGCTGGCGCCGAGCTCGAGCAGCAGCGGCGTGAGGTGGACGTCGACGGCGAGCCGGTGGTCCGGCGCGCCGCCGAGCAGGACCGGCACGGCGGCGGTGCCGGCCAGGGCACCGGTCGCGAGCCGGTCGAGGAACGCCTTCAGCAGGCCCGAGTAGGTCGCCTTGTAGGTCGGGCTGGCGACGACGAGCACGTCGGCGGCGAGCACGCGCTCGACGGCGGCCGATGCCTCCGCGTCAGCCGGATCGAGCGTCCGGGCTCCGAGCGCGGCGAGGTCGACGTCGACCGTCGCCGTCGCGTCCGGCAGCGCATGCTCCAGGGCGACGGCGAGGGTCCGCGCGAGCCCGTGCGTGCGCGATGCCGGTCGCGGGTTGCCGACGAGCGCGACGATCCGCGTCGCGCTCACGCTGCGCCGCCTCCCAGCGACGCGTAGGCGCCGCGGTAGTGCAGCAGCGGCCCGGCGTCCTCGGCGCCCGTCGCGACGTCGCGCACGCGGCCGACGACGATCTCGTGGTCGCCGCCGGGCAGGCACCGCTCGACGGCGCAATCCAGCACGGCGAGCACGTCGTCCAGCCGCGGGCAGCCGGTCGGACCGCGCCCGTGTGCGACGGCCTCCCAGGCCGCCGCCTGCCCGCGGCGGGCGAAGTTCGTCGCGACATCGCGCTGGTCGGCCGTCAGCACGTTGATCGCGAACGCGCCGTGCTCGCGCAGCGCGGCGAGCGTGCGGCTCGCGCGATCCAGGCAGACGAGCACGAGTGGGGGATCGAGCGACAGCGAGCTGACGGCGCTGGCCGTCGTTCCGACCGGCTCGTCGTGGCCGGCGATCGACGTCACGACCGTCACCCCTGTCGCGAAGCGGCCGATCGCCTCGCGCAGCGTGCCGGCGGAGACGGTCGCGACGAGCGCGTGCGGGCCGCTCGTGGTCATCGTCGTCAGAGCTGGCCGCGGTCGGGAAGCCGGATGCCGACGAGCAGCAGGTCGCCGACCACGGTCGCCGCGAGGCTGCTCATCCGGCGAACGACAACGCCGGACCGCCGGTCGACAGCCCCGCGGTCGCGTCGACGGCCGCCGTCGGCGCCAGCAGTCCGCGTCGTGCGAGTGCCGGCAGCACGCCCTCGCCGACCCTGTAGGCCTCCTCGAGATGGGGGTAGCCGGACAGGATGAACTCGTCGATGCCGAGCTCGTGGTACTCGGCGATGCGGTCGGCGACCTCCTCGTGGCTGCCGACGAGCGCCGTGCCGGCGCCGCCGCGCACGAGCCCGACGCCGGCCCACAGGTTCGGCGACACCTCGAGCTCGTCGGTGCGGCCGTCGTGCAGCGCGACCATCCGCCGCTGGCCCTCGGACTGCGAGGCGCGCTGGACCGCCTGGGCGCGCTCGATCGCGGCCGGATCGAAGCCGTCGAGCAGGCGCTGGGCCTCGGCCCACGCCTCCTGCGCGCTGTCGCGCGCGATCACGTGCAGGCGGATGCCGAAGCGCAGCTCGCGGCCGACCGCGGCGGCGCGCTCGCGCACGCTGTCGAGCTTGGCGGCGACGGCGTCGGGAGGCTCGCCCCAGGTCAGGTAGACGTCCGCGTAGCGCGCGGCGACGTCGAGCGCGGGCGCCGACGAGCCGCCGAAGTAGATCTGCGGCCGGTTGGAGGTCGGCACGATCTGCGCCCCGCGCACGTCGACGTACTCGCCGGCGAAGTCGACGGGCTCGCCGCTCCACAGCTCGCGCAGCACGTGCAGGTGCTCTGCGGCGCGCGCGTAGCGCTCCTCCTTGCCGGCGTGGTCGCCGAAGCGCCGCTGCTCGACGTCGTCGCCGCCGGTCACGACGTTCAGCAGCAGGCGGTCGCCGGAGATGCGCTGGTAGGTGGCCGCCATCTGCGCGACGAGCGTCGGCGACTGCAGCCCGGGGCGGAACGCGACGAGGAACTTGAAGCGCTCCGTGAGCTGCGTCAGCCCGGCCGTGATGATCCAGGCGTCCTCGCACCACGAGCTCGTCGGCGTCAGCGCGCCGACGAAGCCGAGTTGCTCGGCGGCACGCGCGATCTGGCCGATGTAGGCGATGTCGGGCGCGCGTTCGAGGCCCGCCTCGGTCACGCGATCGCCATGCGAGCCGACCGCGTTGCCGAGGCTGAGGTCCGAGCGCGAGTCGCCGTTGGTGGGCAGAAACCAGTGCAGCGTCACGGCCATCTGTGAGCCTCCGCTAGCTTGGTCGAGGTCGAGGTCATGGTGTCCGGCAGGCGGTGCGACGCGCTCGCGCCCAAGGCGAGGAGGCCCTGGACGCGAGCGTGCTGCACGTGCGAGGGGCGCGTCTGGTCAACTGCACCCTGAGGCAAGGATCACCGGGCATCGCGAGGGCGTCAAATAGACATCCGCGAGGGCCTGATAGGCTTTCCCTACCAAGTTGATCGACTTTGACGTATTTCTAGCTTCCGGGCCTGCCCTCACACCGCACCGTGCGCACTGAGCAACTCGAGTACGTCGCGGCCGTCGCGCGGCTGGGATCGTTTCGCCGCGCCGCCGACGAGATGCACATCTCGCAGCCCGCGCTGAGCGCGACGGTCCGCAACCTCGAGCGCGAGCTCGGCGTCGACGTGCTCGACCGCGGGCGCACGGGAGCGCGGATCAGCGACGAGGGTCGCGAGCTGCTGCCGCACATCATCACCGTGATCGACGCGGTCGATCGCCTGCGCCGCGCCGCCGACGACCAGCACCACACCAGCCGCGTCGTGCGGCTGGCGACGGTCAACGCCGCGACGGTGCCGCTGCTGGCGCCCGCGGTCCGCCAGTTTCGCGACACGCACCCGTCGACCCAGGTCGAGGTGATCGGCGCGCAGCAGGACGACATCCACCGCGCGCTGCTGGAAGGGGGCTTCGACCTCGGGCTCGTGACCTGCCTCGACGGCGATGACATGCCGCCCGAGCTGGACACCACCCGGCTGCTGCGCGGGCAGGCGGTCGCGTGCCTGCGCGCGGACCATCCGCTGGCCCAGCGGGCGACGATCCCGCTGAGCAGCCTGCTCGACGAGTCGCTGATCGCGATGCGCTCGGGCTACCTCATGCACCGCCTTGTGCACCGGCTGCTCGACGGTCGGATGCCGGCCTTCTCGTACTCGGCCGACGGCGCCGAGATGGGCAAGCTGATGGTCGCCGAGGGCCTCGGCGTGACCGTGCTGCCCGACTTCAGCGTGATCGGCGACCCGCTGGAGCGCTGCGGTGTGATCACGGTGCGCCCGCTCGAGCACGACGACACGGACGTCCTGCTCGTGGTCCAGCGCCGCCGCTCGGGCTCGACCCCGCGCGCCGCGCGCGACCTGCACGAGATCTTCGTCGCACGCGCCCGGCAGTACCGCGAGGACGCCGGCCTTCGCTGGCCGGAGGTCGCCGGCGGCTGAGCTACGCCGGCACCGGCTCGGCCGGCAGCAGCCGCGGTACGAGACGGATGTAGACGACCATGCCGACGATCTCGACCAGGGTCTGGGCAACGACGACGGCCGCGGTCAGCGCATAGGCGTCGCCGAGCGCCAGCGCAAGGGGCAGCACGACGAGCGAGTTGCGTGTCGCGCCGGTGAAGACGAGCGCCCTGCCGGCCGGCACGTCGAGACGCGCCGCCCGCGCGAGCAGGCGCCCGACGAAGGCCATGATCACGAGGAACGCGACATAGATCGGCACGACGCCGGCGATGTCCCGGAAGTCGTCCTGGACGCGCGGAACCTGCGACGCGACGACGACGAGCAACGTCAAGGCCATCAGGGCGACGGGCGTCAGATCGACGGTCGCCTTCAGGCGCGCGCCGGCCGCCGAGCGCGAGGCCCATGCCTGGGTGGCCCAGGCGAGCGCGAGCGGCAGCACGATCAGCAGGCCGAAGGCCTCCACGAAGGGTCCGGGATCGATGATGTCCGCCAGCTCGGACCCGACGAACAACCAGAGGTAGACGGGCAGCAACGCGAGCTGGGCCAGCATCAGCAGCGGCGCGGCCGCGAGCAGGCGCCGGTCGCTGCCGCCGGCCAGGCGCGTGAAGACGATCACGTAGTCGATGCACGGCGTCAGCAGCACCAGCAGGACGCCCAGCCGCACCGCCTGGTCGGCCGGCGCGAAGCGGCTGAGCGCGAACGCGATCGGGGGAACGACGAGGAAGTTCAGCCCGATCGCGGCGAGCAGGAAGCGACGGTCGGCGAACGCTGCGCGCATCGCGGTGAACGGCACCTGCAGGAACGTCGCGTACAGCAGCGCGCCGAGCACCGGATAGATCAGCGCCTCCAAGCCACCGCCGGCGCCGGGCACCACTGCTCCGACCAGCGCGCCGACGAGCAGCGCAACGAGGTAGACGGCGACCTGGTGGTGCTCGAGGCGAGCGGCGACGGCGCGCATGCCGCCAGCATGCCTGAGCGCGCGCGGCATCCGGCGGTCACCGCGCCGTGCGCGTCCGGACGAACCGTCGCAGGGCCTACCCTGGTACCGGTGAGCGTCGCGCTCTCAGTCCTCGACCTCGCCCCGATCGGCGCCGGCCAGCGCGCCGCCGACGCGCTCGCCGGCACGACCGCGCTCGCTCGCCGCGCCGACGAGCTCGGCTTCCGGCGCTTCTGGGTCGCCGAGCATCACAACATCCCCTCGGTCGCCTCGACCGCTCCCGAGGTGCTGATCGCCCATGTCGCCGCGAACACCGAGCGGATCCGCGTCGGCTCCGGCGGGGTGATGCTGCCCAACCACGCGCCGCTGGCGGTCGCCGAGCGCTTCGCCATGCTCGAGGCGCTGCATCCGCATCGGATCGACCTCGGCCTCGGCCGCGCGCCCGGCACCGATCAGCGCACCGCGCTGGCGCTGCGCAGCACCTCGCCAGAGCGCTTCGAGGAGCAGTTCATGCAGCTGCGCGGCCACCTCGGCAGCGGCTACGGCGGCATGCGCGCGGTCGCGGGAGCGCACACGGCGCCCGAGCTGTGGATGCTCGGATCGACCGACGGCGGCGCGCGGATCGCGGGCGCGCTCGGCCTGCCGTTCGTCTTCGCCCACCACTTCCATCCGCATTTCACCGAGCCGGCGCTGGAGCTGTACCGCGCGCTCTTCGAGCCGTCCGAGCTGCTCGCGGCGCCGCGCACGATCGTCGCGGCGGGGATCGTCGTCGGCGAAGACGACGAGGACGCGCTGCGCCGTGCGCTGCCGGGCGGCGTGTCGATGCTGCGCCTGCGCCAGGGCCGGCCGGCGCCGATCCCGAGCGTGCAGGATGCCGAGGCGACCGTGCGCGACCTGCCCGAGGTCGAGCTCGCGGTCGTGCAGGACGCGGTCGGCCGCGCGATCGTCGGCGGTCCGGCGACGGTCCACGCGGCGCTGCTGGACCTGATCGAGCGCACCGGCGCCGACGAGCTGATGCTGACCTCGCAGGTCGCCGACGCGACCGAGCGCGCCCGGGCGCTCGAGCAGGTCGCGCGGGCGTTCGAGCTCGTGCCGCAGCCGGCGAGCTGAGCGTCAGGCGGTCAGAGGGTCGATCGGCGGTCCCGTCGAGCCCGGCTGCGCCTATGATCGCGGCCGATGAGCGAGCGCGAGCCGATGACCCGCACGTACCGCGTCGCGCTCGGCATCTGCGTGCCGATCGTTCGCTCCTGGGGCCGCCTGGAGGTCGAGGGACTGGAGCACCTGCCGGCCGTGGGACCGCTGCTGCTGCCCGGCAACCACGACTCCTACTGGGACCCGATCGTCGTCGGCATCGCCGCGATCGAGCGCCGTCAGATCCGTGCGCTGTCGAAGTCCACGCTGTGGAAGGTCAAGGGCCTCAGCAAGGTGCTCGACGGGATGGGGCAGATCCCGATCGTGCGCGGCAGCCGCGACGCGGACGCGCTGGACCGCGCGATCACCGAGCTGCGCGGCGGCAGCTGCGTCGGGATCTTCCCCGAGGGAACCCGTAGCCTCGGCCGCACGCTGCGCCCGCGCAGCGGCGTCGGGCGGCTCCTGGCCGCGGTGCCGGAGAGCACGGTCGTTCCGGTCGTGATCAGCGGGACGACCGACATCGCGCGCTTTCCCAGGCGCCCGCGCCTGCGCGTCCGCTTCCTGCCGGCGGCGGAGGGACTGCGCGAGGGCGAGTCGCCGACGGACTTCGCCACGCGGGTCCTCGCGGAGATCCGCGAGCTTGCGCCCGTCAGCACGGCCGGACGCAAGCGCCGCAAGCAGATCTCGTCCCCGCCCGAGTGAGGGTCCGATCGTCGGTCAGGCCCAGCGGCGGATCGCCCATCGCTCGAAGAGGCCGAGGATCGAGTCGGTCAGCTTGCCCAGCAGGGCGAGCAGGATGATCGCCAGGAAGACGCGGTCGATCCGTCCGTTGTTGCCGGAGTCCGACAGCAGGAACCCGAGCCCCGCGGACGCGGCGATCAGCTCGGCGGCGACGAGGAACAGCCATGCCTGCGCCAGCGCCAGGCGCAGGCCCGAGATCACCGATGGGATGACCGCCGGCAGCTGCACGGTGGTGAAGAGCGACATGCCGTGCAGGCCGAACGCTCGGCTGGCCTCGATCAGCTCGCGGTCGACATGGCGCAGCGCGCCGGAGACGACGGTGTAGACCGGGAAGAACGCGCCGATCGAGATCAGGATGATCTTCGACTCCTCGCCGATCTTGAACCAGAGGATCAGCAGCGGCACCCAGGCCAGCGAGGGGACGGCGCGGATCGCCCCCAGCGTCGGCGCGAGCAGGATGTCGCCGAGCCGCGAGAGCCCGACGATCGCCCCGAGCGCCAGCCCGATCCCGGCCCCGAAGGCGAAGCCGGTGAGCACGCGCTGCGTCGAGATCGCGACGTACTCGCTGAGCAGCCCGCGACCGGCGAGGTCGACCGCCGCGTTCCAGACCATCTCCGGCGACGGCAGCCGCGAGGTCGGGACCATCCCGCTCGTGGAGATGATCTGCCACGCGACCAGCAGCCCGAGCGGGACCACCGCTCCGCCGAGGACGCGCAGCCAGGTCTGGTCGGCGATGCGCGACCCGGAGCCCGGGCCCGCCGGCGGCGGCACGGGCGCGTCGGCCGCCGCGAGGGCCCGGAGGGCAGGGAGGCGCACGGCGGGTGCCCTGCTCCTGCCGTTCCCGGCGGGCGCCGCGACGTCCCCGCGGTCCGAGGGGGCGACGGTCGCCGGGTCGATCGTGTCGTGTCGGGTCATGCTCGGTCTCCTGGCCGGCGGCGCCCCCACCGCCCGGACCGCCGCGATTGGCGGCCGGATGGCGGGCAGCGACGCGAGGCGCCTACTCGAAGCGGTCCGGATCGGCCTGCTTGGCGAAGCCGTCGTTGATCAGCGTCGACAGGGCCTCGTCGACCTGGTCCTGCGAGGCGACGTCGCCGAGGTCCACGAAGATCGGTCCGATCTTCTCGAGCACTCCGACCTGGGTCGGCCCGGGGATCCCGCTGACGTCGAGGTTGGAGCGCTCGGCGATGACCTTCTCGGCGACCGGCAGCTTCAGGCCGGCGACGTCGGCGAGGATCTTCGCCGTCTCGTCGGTGTTCTCGGCCGCCCACGCGCGCGCCCGCTCGTAGACGTCGACGACGAGCTGCGCCAGCTCGGGCTTGGAGGAGATGAAGTCCTCGGTCGCGTTGAGGAAGCCGTAGCTGTTGAAGTCGACGTTGCGGAAGAAGAGCTTCGCGCCCTCCTCCTCGGCGCCCGCCGTGATCGGGTCCAGGCCGGCCCACGCGTCGACGGAGCCGTTCTGCAGCGCGGCCCAGCCGTCGGCGTGCTGGAGGTTCTGCACGGTGATGTCGTCCGCCGACAGCCCGGCCGTCTCGAGCGCCTGGAGCAGGAAGAAGTACGGATCGGTGCCCTTCGTCGCGGCGACGTTCTTGCCCTTCAGGTCGGCGACCTCGGTGATGTCCGAGTTCTTCGGGACCACCAGCGTCGCCCACTCGGGCTGCGAGTAGATGGCGATCGCCTGGATCGGCGAGCCGTTGGCGCGCGCGAGCAGCGCGGCCGAGCCGGCGGTCGAGCCGACGTCGACGGCCTTCGCGCGCAGCGCCTCGTTGGCCTTGTTGGAGCCGGCCGACTGGACCCAGTTGACCTCCACGCCCTCGGCCTCGAGCCAGCCCTTCTCCTTGATGATCAGGCTGAGCGGGTTGTAGGTGGCGTAGTCGATGTTGAGGGTCTGGCCGCTGACGGGTCGGTCGCTCCCGCCGGCCGCTGCGGCCGGGGCCGCGTCGGGGCCGTCATCCGAGCCGCACGCGCCGAGCACCAGGGCGGCCACGAGGGCCGAGACGAGGGCGAGGATGAACGAGGGAGGCTTCTTCATGGTGTTCCTTTGCTGGTGGTGTTCGGGGTCGGGTCGGAAAGGTCGGGGCCGGCGAGGTCGGGCTCGGAGCGGCCGTCGGCGCTGTGGCGGTCGATGCCGAGGCCGTCGAGCAGGCGGGCGCGCAGCTCGGCGAGCCGGGCCGAGCCGCGATCCCGCGGGCGGGTGCCCGGCACGACGACGGTCTGGCGGATGTCGGCGCCCGGCACGTCGCCGTCGAGGCCGAGCAGGATGATCCGGTCGGCGAGCTGCAGCGCCTCGTCGACGTCGTGTGTGACGAGCAGGACCGTCGTCGGCGCCGCCGCGTGGACGTCGAGCAGGAGGTCCTGCATCCGCAGCCGGGTGAGCGCGTCGAGCGCGCCGAACGGCTCGTCGAGCAGCAGGACGCCCGGGTTGCGCGCGAGCGCGCGGGCCAGCGAGGTGCGCTGCGCCATGCCGCCCGAGATCTCGCGCGGCCGGTGGTCGGCGAAGTCGGCGAGCCCCACGAGCTCGAGCAGGCGCGTCACCGAGGCCTTGCCGTCGGCCTTCGGCGTGCCGGGCGGCAGCCCGAGCGTGACGTTGCCCTGCACCGTCCGCCACGGCAGCAGCCGGGGCGCCTGGAAGCCGACGGCGCAGCGTGTGTCGTAGGCCTCGACGGCGGTTCCGGCGATCGCGACGCTCCCCGAGGTCGGGCGGTCGAGGCCGCCGGCGATGCGCAGCAGCGTCGACTTGCCGCAGCCGCTCGCCCCGAGGATCGCGAGGATCTCGCCGGGCTCGACGTCGATCGTGATGTCGCGCAGCACCGGGCGGCTCGCCTCGTGGCGCGAGGCGAACGCGCGCCCGAGGCCCGAGAAGGTGACGCCGAAGGCGCGGTCGGCGACCGGCACGCGGGCGTCGGGACGCTCGACGGTGGTCGTCACGTCGTCATCCCGCTCCGCCGGTCGGCGATCGGGGCCATCTCAGATCTGCCCGTGCCGCGGCGGGCGCGTGCTCGACAGGGTCCACCGTCCGATGTGCTGGACCTTCCAGCGGACGGGGTCGTGCAGGGTGTGGGTGCGGGCGTCGCGCCAGTACCGCGACAGGTTGAGCGCGTCGACGGAGGCCCGCGCGCCGCCGAGCTCGAACAGCGCCGAGGACGCCTCGATCGACGCCCGCGCCGCGGCGACCTTCGCCGCCGCCGTGGCGATCGAGGCCTCCGCGGTCGACGCGTCGGTCGGGTCGGCCTCGGCCTCGTCGATGCGCGCTGCGGCGTCGCGCAGCAGCGCCTCGGCGCCGCGGACCGCGACCTCCAGCTCGCCCGCCACCTGCACGAGCAGCGGGTCGTCGATCGCCCGCTCGACGCCGGCCTCGAACCAGGGCCGGGCGCGCTCCGCCGCCGCCCGGCCGGCCTCCAGCGCGCCGCGCGCGATGCCGGCGTCGATCGCGGCGTGGAGGATCTGGGCGCGGGCGCCGAACGTCGTCGGATGGTCGAAGATGTCCGCGTAGGGCACGACCTGCTGCGGGTCGACGGCGACGTCGGACAGGTGCACGGTGCCGCTCGCCGTGGTGCGCTGCCCGAGGCCGTCCCAGTCGTCCTCGATGCGGATGCCGGGCGCGGAGGCCGCGACGTAGACGAGGACCTTCGGCCGCGTCCCGTCCGCGCCGGCGGGCTCGTCGGCGGCCACGGCCCGCACCACGAGCCAGTCGGCGTGCAGCGATCCGGTGGCGTAGTACTTCGTGCCGCTCAGCACGTAGCCCGGCTCGCCGGCGTCGCGCCGCCGCAGCGTCGTGGCATCGTCGGTCACGGTCCGGCTGGTGCGCTCGACCTGCGCGTTGGCGAAGCGCCGGCCGGCGAGCGCCTCGCCGAAGTACCGGTCCTGCTGCGCGGCCGTGCCCTGCCGGCGCAGCGCGTCGAGGAAGGTGAAGTGGCCCTGCGGGATCTGCGCGACGCTCGCGTCGGCGGTGGCGAGCAGCCGCAGCACCTCGGTCACCGTCGCCACCGAGACCTCGGGCCCGCCGAGCCGATCGGGAACCGTGATGCCGAGCAGGCCCGAGCGGCCGAGATCGTCCAGCTCGCCGGTCGGTGCGAGCCGCCCGCGATCGCGCGCCGCCGCCCCGGCCTCGCCGCGGACCGCAAGCGCCCGCGCGGCCTCGATCGCCTCGCTGTCGGAGGCGATCCGCGCGGCCCGGCGCTCGCCGGGCGCGACGACGGAGCCGTGGGCGCTCATCGAACCGGACGGGTGCCGCCGGCAACCGGGTAGGGAGGGTTCGAGCCCCGCGACCCGCCTAATACTCTAATGTCGATCGACATAGTCCAGATTGTGGTTCGAACGGGAGTCCTGTCAAGACGGACTTGGCGAAGGGGCGGTCGAAGAACCCGATCACCCGACCCGGGCCGGCGCCTGCGTGCTCGCGGCGGTCCTCGTCGAGAGGCCGTTCGTGAGGGGACGGTGCACTAGGCTGCGCGCCTCGTGCCTGATCCCGTCCTCACGCAGGCGATCGACAAGCTCGCTTCGGGCCACGACCTCAGCGCCGACGAGGCGGCCGAGGTGCTCGGGCTCATCATGGCCGGCGAGGCATCCGAGGCGCAGATCGCGGCCGTCCTGATCGCACTGCGCACGAAGGGCGAGACGATCGAGGAGGTCGCCGGCCTCGCGCGCACGATGCGCGCGCTGGCCGCGCCCGTCGCGACCGCGCGCGACGACCTCGTCGACACCGCCGGGACGGGCGGCGGGCGGACGACGTTCAACGTCTCGACGACCGCCGCGCTGATCGCCGCAGGCGCCGGCTGCGCGGTCGCCAAGCACGGCAACCGATCGGCGACGAGCCGCTCCGGCTCGGCCGACCTGCTCGAAGCGCTCGGCGTGCGGATCGACCTGTCGCCCGCGGCGGTCGGCGCGTGCATCGACGAGATCGGCTTCGGCTTCATGTTCGCGCCCAACCACCATCAGGCGACGCGCTTCGTGATCCCGGTGCGCAAGCAGCTCGCGGTGCGCACGATCTTCAACTTCCTCGGGCCGTTGACGAACCCGGCCGGCGTGCGCCGCCAGGTGATCGGCGTGTCCGACCCGGCCTTCGTCGACGTCGTCGCCGGCGCGCTGGCGCTGCTCGGCGCCGATCGGGCGCTCGTCGTGTCCTCGCACGACGGGCTCGACGAGGTCAGCATCTCGGCCGCGACGACCGTCGTCGAGGTCGACGGCGCCGACGTGAGGAGCTACACGGTCAGCCCGGAGGACTGCGGGCTGGCCACGATCGCCGATCCGGACGCTCTCGACGGCGGCTCGCCGCAGGACAATGCCGCGACGACGCGCGCGATCCTCGCCGGCGAGACCGGCGCGCGACGCGACATCGCCGTCCTCAACGCGGGCGCGGCGATCTATGCCGCCGGCCGCGCCGACGACATCGCCGCGGGGGTCGCGGCGGCGCAGGCAGCGATCGACGGAGGCGCCGCGACGCGCACGCTCGACGCGCTCGTCGCGCACACGCAGGCGCTTGCCGAGGAGACGGCGCGCGCATGAACGTGCTCGACCGGATCGTCGCGTCGACGCGCGACGACGTGCGCCGGCGGCGCGACGAGCTTCCCCTGTCGGTGCTCGAATCCGAGCTTGCCAAGCGCGGAGACGACCGTCCGTTCTCCGAGGCGCTGACGCTGCCCGGCGTCTCGGTGATCGCCGAGCACAAGCGCCGGTCGCCCTCGGCCGGCGCGATCCGCGAGGGCGCGACGGTCGCCGACGTCGTGCTCGCCTACGAGCACGGCGGCGCCGCGGCGATCTCGATCCTGACCGAGGGCAGGTACTTCGGCGGCTCGCTGGACGACCTGCGCGAGGCGCGCAGGGCCTCGGCGCTGCCGATCCTGCGCAAGGACTTCATCGTCGATCCCTACCAGCTCTACGAGTCGGCGGCTGCCGGCGCCGACGCGATCCTGCTGATCGTCGCGGCGCTCGATGCGAAGCTGCTCGTCGCGCTCTACGGCGAGGCGCGCGCGCTCGACCTCGACGTGCTCGTCGAGGTGCACGACGAGGACGAGCTCGCGTCCGCGCTGGAGCGCGTCGACGCCGACGTGATCGGCATCAACAACCGTGACCTGACCGACTTCAGCGTCGACATCGAGCGCACGTTCGAGCTGCTCGTCGACATCCCGGCCGGCAAGACCGTCGTCTCGGAGTCGGGCTTTCACTCGCGCGATCAGCTCGACGCGCTCGAGCGCGTCGGCGTCGACGGCGTGCTCGTCGGGGAGTCGCTGATGCGCGCGCCCGACCCGCAGGCCGCGCTGCGCGCGCTGACGGGCGCCGACGGCGACCTCGGCGAGCTTCCCCATTGACGCGCGCGGGCGCGGCCCACCGTCACGATCTGACCCGATGAGCCAGATCACCCACTTCCTCGCCGCGCTGATCGGCGGCGCCGTCGTCGCCGGCGTCCTGCTGCTGACCGGCGCCGGTGGCAGCGGCGAGACGACGACCGTCGCCGCCGGCTCGGCCGTCGCCAACCCGCAGCAGGGCGCGCTGACCCCGCGCGAGATCTACAAGCGCGACGCGCCCGGCGTGGTCTTCATCACCGCCGATCTCCAACAGGCGTCGAGCTCGCCGTTCGTGCCCGAGCAGCGCGGCCAGTCGACGGGCTCGGGCTTCGTGATCGGCAAGGGCGGCTCGATCGTGACGAACGCCCACGTCGTCGAGGGTTCGACGAGCGTGTCGGTGCGCTTCGGCGACGGCAAGACGGCCCGCGCGCGGATCGCCGGGGCCGATCCGTCGACCGACCTCGCGCTGCTGCTCGTCGACCCCGCCGGTCTCGACCTCAAGCCGCTGCGGCTCGGCTCCTCCAAGGGCGTGCAGGTCGGCGATCCGACCGTCGCGATCGGCAACCCGTTCGGCCTGGACCGGACCCTGACGACCGGCGTGATCTCGGCGCTGCAGCGCTCGATCCCCTCGCTGCAGCCCGGCTTCACGATCAACAACGTGATCCAGACCGACGCCGCGATCAACCCCGGCAACTCCGGCGGCCCGCTGATCGACGCGCGCGGCGACGTGATCGGCGTGAACTCGCAGATCGAGACCGGCGGCGGCGGAGGCGGCAACGTCGGGATCGGCTTCGCGGTCCCGATCGACACGGCCAAGGAGGTCATCCCGCAGCTGCGCCGCGGCGGCGCGGTGCAGCGCGCGTACCTCGGCGTCGGCACGCGGACGATCGACGGTGCGCTGCAGGCGCTGAACCTCGCCTCGCCCGACGGGGCGCTCGTCGAGACCGTCGAGCCCGGCAGTCCGGCCGCCCGCGCCGGTCTGCGCGGGGGCGGCGACGCGCTCGAGGTCGGCGGTGAGCCCGTGCGCGTCGGCGGCGACATCATCAAGGCGATCGACGGCAAGAAGGTGACCACCTCCGACGAGGTCTCGGACCTGATCGCCGAGCGCCGTCCCGGCGACAGCATCTCGCTGCAGATCATCCGCGACGGCACCCGCATCGAAGTGACCGTGCGACTCGGGCGCCGCCCGACGTTCTGAGCGCGGCCTTCGAAGCCGGGCGGCGAGCCGGCCGCTCTACGATGAGCATCATGTCGACGCGCATCAAGCACTGCGGGATCACCAACGTCGACGACGCCCATCGCGCCGCCGAGGCCGGCGCCTGGGCGCTGGGGATGATCTTCTGGCCCGGCTCGCCGCGGCGCTGCGAGCTGGCCGAGGCGCAGCAGATCGGCGTCGCGCTGCGGCGCACGCTGCAGCTCGCCGGCGTCTTCGTCAACGCGCGTCTGGAGGAGATCGACATGACCGTCCAGGCGGTCGGCCTGTCGCACGTCCAGCTGCACGGCGACGAGGGCCCCGTCTTCTGCAGCGAGGTCGCGCGCCGCACGGGGGCGAAGGTGATCAAGGCCGTCCGCGTGCAGTCGCGCGCGACGCTGCAGGCCGCGGCGGCCTTCCACACCGACCTCCTGCTGCTCGACGCCCACGTCGAGGGCGTTCCCGGCGGCACCGGCCGCACGATCGACTGGGAGCTCGTGCGCGGCGCCCAGCTGAGCGCGCCGCTGATCCTCAGCGGCGGGCTTGGCCCGGACAACGTCGCCGCCGCGATCGCCGCGACCGAGCCGTTCGCCGTCGACGCTGCGAGCGGCACCGAGCTCGCGCCCGGCGTCAAGGACCCCGCCAAGCTCGTGGCCTTCCACGAGGCGGTGCGCGGCACGTCGGATGAGGTGGTCGACGGGTCGGGTCGACTTGCGCACGCACCACATGAATAAGTCGACCAGCCCTCGGGTGCATCTACGATGACCGCGATGACCGCCTGCGCCCGTCCCGTCGACTCCGGCCGGCTCGACCGCCCGGGCAACGCCGCGCGATGACCGGTCGCGGTCCGCTGATCGAGGCCGGCGTCGAGCACCGCTTCGGCCCGTACGGCGGCCAGTACGTGCCCGAGACGCTGATGCCCGCGCTCGACGAGCTCGAGACGGCGTGGGTCGCGGCGCGCGACGACGCCGGCTACAAGGCGCAGCTCGGCGACCTGCTGCGCGACTACGCCGGCCGTCCGACGCCGCTGTACCTCGCCGAGCGCCTGTCCGAGCTCGCCGGCCGCGAGATCTGGCTCAAGCGCGAGGACCTCATGCACACCGGCTCGCACAAGCTCAACAACGCGCTCGGCCAGGCGCTGCTGGCCAAGGGGATGGGCAAGCACCGGATCATCGCCGAGACCGGCGCCGGCCAGCACGGCGTCGCGTCCGCGACGGCCTGCGCGCTGCTGGGCCTGCAGTGCATCGTCTACATGGGCGCCGAGGACTGCCGCCGCCAGGCGCCCAACGTCCAGCGCATGCAGCTGCTCGGCGCCGAGGTCGTCAGCGTGGAGGCCGGCGCGCGCACGCTCAAGGAGGCCGTCAGCGAGGCGATCCGCGACTGGGTCTCGTCGGTCGCCACGACGCACTACATCATCGGCTCGGCCGTCGGCCCGGCGCCGTACCCGGCGCTCGTGCGCGACCTGCAGCGGGTGATCGGCGACGAGGCCCGCGCGGCGCTGCTGGAGCGCACCGGCCGGCTGCCCGATCGCGTCATCGCCTGCGTCGGCGGTGGCTCGAACTCGATCGGGATCTTCACGCCGTTCGTCGTCGACGCCGACGTCGCGCTGATCGGCGTCGAGGCGGCGGGGGAGGGCCTGGACAGCGGCCGCCACGGCGCGCCGCTGACCGTCGGCGGCCGCGCCGGCGTCCTGCACGGATCGCTGTCGGCGGTCATGCAGGACGCCGACGGCCAGATCACCGAGGCGCATTCGATCTCGGCCGGACTGGACTATCCGGGCTCCGGACCCGAGCATGCCCATCTGCGCGACAGCGGCCGCGCGCGCTACGTCGCCGTCGCGGACGCCGACGCCCTGCGCGCCTTTCGCGAGGTCACGCGCCTGGAGGGAATCATCCCGGCACTGGAGACCTCGCACGCGCTGCACTACGCCCTGCACGTCGACGGCGACGGCTCGCAGCGCGACCTCGTCTGCCTGTCCGGACGCGGCGACAAGGACCTCGCCGAGGTCATCGCCCAGGACGACGATGCGTAGCCAGCGCGCCCGCACGGCCGGGCGTCGAGACACACGGTCAGACCGGTCTGACCGGCGTCGCGATGGGTAAGCCCGCCCGCGACCGCGTTCCCGCCGTCGAGCAGACCGGCGAGGATCGGATCGCCGCCGCCTTCGCGCTGCGCAGCGGCAGCGCGGCCCTGATGCCCTACCTGATGGGCGGCTTCCCGGACATCGCGACCTCGCGCGCGATCGGCGAGGCCTACGCCGCCAACGGCGCCGACCTGATCGAGCTCGGCGTGCCGTACTCCGACCCGCTCGCCGACGGACCCGTGATCCATGCCGCCGGCACCGCCGCGCTGCGCGCCGGCGCGACGCTCGACGGCGTCCTCGGCGTCGGCGAGGCGCTCGCAGGGCGCGTGCCGGTGGTGCTCATGTGCTACGTCAACCTCGTGCTCGCACGCGGGGCCGACGCGTTCGCACAGACGCTGCGCGAGGCCGGCATCAGCGGCCTGATCGTGCCCGACCTGCCGCTCGGCGAGGAGCCGGCGATCGCGGACGCCTGCGCGGCGCACGGCATCGCGCTCGTGCCGCTCGTCGCGCCGACGACGACCGACGAGCGGCTGGCCCTGATCGGCGCCCGGGCGCGCGGCTTTCTCTACGCCGTCTCGGTGACCGGCACGACCGGCGAGCGGGGCAGTCGCGAGCAGGCCTTCGGCGAGCTGCTGGCGCGCGTCAAGGCGCAGACGACGGCGCCGGTCGCGCTCGGCTTCGGGATCGCGACCGCGGAGCACGCTGCCGAGGCGGCCGGCGCCGGCGCCGACGGCGTCATCGTCGGGAGCCGGCTCGTGCGTGCGGCGGCGGAGTCCGACGACCCGGCCGCGGCGGCCGGCGAGCTGGTAGCGAAGCTCGCTGCCGGGCTCATCCGTTAGGCTGCGCGCCGACCATGGGCCTCGTCATCGCCACCACCGTCGGTCTCACCGCCTGGATCGTCCTGTGGGCGACCGGCAGCAGCGCGCTCGACGCGTTCATGGTCACGGCCGTGATCATCACGCTGGGCGCGACGGCCAAGATCCTCACGCCGTACCTGCCCGGCCGGGAGTAGCCACCCGGTGCCGCGCCGGCTTCGGGCGGTCATCGCCTGCGTGCTCGGCGCAGCCGTGCTCGCCGGAGGCCTGTCCGCCTGTGGCAGCGACGATAGCTCGAGCACGGTCCCGAGCGGCAGCGACACGCTGACGGTCTACTCCAGCCTGCCGCTGCAGGGTCCCGACCGCCCGCGCTCGCGCGACATGGTCAACGCGATCAAGCTCGCGTTGCAGGAGGCCGGCGGCAAGGTCGGCCCGTTCAGCGTGACCTACGTGTCGCTGGACTCCGCGACGCGCGAGGAGGGCAAGTGGACCGCCGACAAGGTGCTCGCCAACGCCCGCCAGGCGGTCCGCGACCTCAACGCGATCGCCTACATCGGCGACCGCGAGTCGGCCGCCACGGCGCTCTCGCTGCCGCTCACCAACGAGGGCCACATCCTCCAGGTCAGCCCGTCGAGCACGTACCACGGGCTGACGCGCGCGAGCCGGCGCCAAGGCGAGCCCGACCGCTTCTACCCCTCCGGCCGGCGGACCTTCGCTCGCGTCGTGCCGGCCGACCACGTGCAGGCATCGGCGCTCGTCGGCTACATGAAGGCCGAGGGCGTCGAGACCCTCGCGCTGCACTCCGACCGCGAGATCTACGGTGGCGGCCTCGCCGACGAGGTCGAGAAGGCCGCCGAGCGCCAGGGCATCGAGGTGTTCGATCGCGGCAGCATCGACGCCCAGCGCGACGACCTCTCAGGTCCCGCCGACCAGGTCGCCGCGACGGGCGCGGACGCGTTCCTGTTCGCCGGCCGGACGGATACGGGCGCGGCGCGGATCTTCAACGCCGTCGCGGTCGCGGCACCGCGGATGCAGCTGTTCGGCCCCGCGGCCGTCGCCGATCGGGCGTTCGTCAACGCGCTGCGCCCGAGCGCCCAGCGGCGCATGCACGTGACGAGTCCCGCGCTCCCGCCGCGCCTGCTGCCGCCCAGCGCGCGCGCCTTCCGCGACAACTTCCGAGCGACGTTCGGCAACCAGCCGGCGCCCGAGGCGCTGCAGGCCTACGAGGCGGCCAGCGCCGTGCTGCACGCGATCCGCACCGCGGGCGTCAGGGGCAACAACCGCCGCGCCGTCACCGAGGCGTTCTTCGCGATCCGCAACCGCGAGTCGGTGCTCGGCCGATACTCGATCGACCAAGCCGGTGACACGAGCTTGTCGCGATACGCGGGAAACCGGATCCGTGAGTCGCAGTTCGTCCTGCAGAAGCTGCTCGAGGTCCGCCGCTGACGCGGGCGTCGTTTGCTGAACGCTTCCGGATATTTCAGCGCTGGGCGTGTGAACAGGTGTACGATCGCGCGGCTTCCTGTCCACTGTCCTCCGGGAGGACGACTTGCAACTCCACCGCCTTGCCACATACAGCTGTGTCCTGATGCTCTCGGCGGTCGGCATCGCCGCCTGCGGGGACGACGATGACGACGCCGGCTCGGACGCCACGACCGGGGCGACCGCCGGCGGCGAGCTGACGATCTACTCGAGCCTGCCGCTGCAGGGCGGGCTGCGCACGCAGTCGGCCGCGATGGTCAACGGCATCCGGCTCGCGCTGAAGGAGGCCGACAACAAGGCCGGCAACTTCACGATCAAGTACGAGTCGCTCGACGACTCGACCGCGCAGGCCGGCAACTGGACGCCGGAGGCCGTCTCGGCGAACGCGCGCAGGGCGGCCCAGGACGACAGCACCGCGGTCTTCATCGGTGAGTTCAACTCCGGCGCCAGCGCCGTCTCGATCCCGATCCTCAGCGACGCCAAGGTGCCGCAGCTGTCGCCCGCCAACACGGCTGTCGGCCTGACCTCCGACGAGCCCGGCGCCGAGCCGGGCGAGCCCGCGAAGTACTACCCATCGGGCTTCCGCAACTTCGTCCGGATCGTCCCGAAGGACACGATCCAGGGCGCCGCACTGGCGACCGTCATGAAGGAGGACGGTTGCACGAAGGTCGTGCTGGCCAACGACAAGGAGGTCTACGGCGCCGGCCTGGCGCGCAACGTCGTCGCGGCAGCCGAGGCGCAGGATCTCGAGGTCCTCTTCAACGAGGGCATCGACCCGCGCGCGGCCAACTACCGCGCGCTGGCGTCGCGCGCCCGCGGCCAGGACGCCGACTGCTTCGTGTTCGCCGGCACGACGCCGAACAACGCGGTCCAGATCTTCAAGGACTTCGGGGCGGCGCTGCCCGAGGCGAAGCTGTACGGGCCGGACGGCGTGTCGGACTCCGCGTTCGCCGACGAGGGCGAGGGCGGCATCCCGGCGGCGATCGCCAGCCGTACGAAGATCACCGTCGCGACGCTCGCTCCCGCCAGCTACCCGCCCGAGGGCCGGGAGTTCTTCCGGCAGTACGCCGAGGAGTACGAGGAGCGCCAGCCCGACCCGTACGCGATCTACGGCTACGAGGCGATGCGCCTCGCGCTCGACGCGATCGAGCGCTCCGAGACCGGCGAGCGTGAGGACATCGTCAAGGCGCTGTTCGACACCGAGGACCGCACGAGCGTGCTCGGCACGTACTCGATCGACGACAACGGCGATACGACGCTGACCGACTACGGCGTCTACACGATCGACGGCGGCGAGCTGAAGTTCGACCAGACGGTCACGGCGGAAACCTAGCCCGACCGACATCGCGTCCAGGGGGCGGGGCCCCGGCTCCGCCCCCCGGTCGTGTGAGAACGGATTCGCGAGCACGACAATCCAGCGATGGCCTCTGCCAGCCTGACCGGCGCCCGCGCCGCCGCGCCCGCACGCGTCGTGCGCGCGTTCCTCGACAAGTACGGCCTGATCTGCCTGCTGCTGGTCATGCCGGTCGCGTTCGGGATCCACGACCTGCGCACGGAGGGCGACCTCTCGCGGCTGGGCAACAACCTCCTCGACGGGCTCTCCAACGGCTCGATCTGGGCGCTCGTGGCGATTGGCTACACGCTCGTCTACGGGATCGTCGAGCTGATCAACTTCGCGCACGGCGACGTCTTCATGATCGGCTCGTTCACGGCCGCCGGCTTCTTTGGGACGATCGGCCTGACGGCGGCGACCGGCGTGCCCGGGCTGATCGCCGGGCTGCTGCTGACGCTGCTCGTCGCGATGCTCGCGTCGGGCTCGCTGAACCTCATGATCGAGCGCGTCGCGTACCGGCCGCTGCGCGGCGCGCCGCGACTGGCGCCGCTCGTCGCCGCCGTCGGCTTCTCGTTCATCCTGCAGAACGTCGGCCTGCTGTGGCGCGGCGGATCGCAGCAGGGCATCGTCGACCTGATCAACTCGCAGAAGGAGCTCGTGATGATCGCGGGCGTGAGCGTGACGCACGGCGACACGCTGGCGATCGCGGTCACGATCCCGCTCGTGCTGGCGATGACGCTGTTCATCTCGCGCACCCGGCTCGGCAAGGCGATGCGCGCCACGGCGCAGGACCCGGACGCGGCGCGGCTGATGGGCATCAACGTCGACACGACGATCTCGGCGACGTTCCTGATCGGCGGCATGCTGGCCGGCGCGGCCGGCCTGACGTACGCGCTCTACCAGACGACGGTGTGGTACTTCCAGGGCTTCACCGCCGGCCTGATCGCCTTCACCGCCGCGGTCATGGGGGGCATCGGCAACATCCGCGGTGCGGTGCTGGGCGGGCTCATCATCGGCGTCATCCAGCAGATCTCCGACAATCGGATCGGCAGCCAGTGGACACCGGCGATCGTGTTCGCCTTCCTCGTGCTGATCATGGTCTTCAAGCCCTCCGGGCTGCTCGGCGAGGAGACACGTGAGGCGGGCTGAGCGATGACGGGCGACGCCGCCGCCCCCCGCCGCGCGCCCGCACCCGTGCGGGGTCCGCGCACCCGGCCGCGCGCGCCCAAGCTGCCGCGCCGGGCGCGCGTCGGGCTCGCCGCGGCGGCGCTCCTGGGCGGCGCGATCCTGCCGCTGTTCCTCGCCAGCGGCGGCGGCCTGATCGAGGACGCGACGCTCGCGCTGGCCTATGTCGTGATGGCGCTGGGCCTGAACATCATCGTCGGCTTCGCCGGGCTGCTGGACCTCGGCTACGTCGCCTTCTTCGCGATCGGCGCGTACACGATGGGCTACTTCGGATCGCTGTTTCACATCAACGTCAACGGCGGCGAGGGCATCCACGTGCTCGTCAGCGGCGTCGCCGCCGAGCTGCCGGGGATCCACCTGAACTTCCTGCTGATCGTCGTGCTGGCGATCATCGCCACGACGATCGCCGGCATGCTGATCGGCCTGCCGACGCTGCGCCTGCGCGGCGACTACATCGCGATCGTGACGCTCGCCTTCGGCGAGATCGTCGGCCGGATCGCGATCAACGGCGACGAGATCACCGGCTTCGGCACGAAGCTCACGAACGGCCGCCAGGGCATCACGCCGGTCGACAAGATCGACCTGCCGTTCCTCGATCCCTTCACGGCGCTGAACCTCAGGCCCTGGTACTGGGTCGCGTTCGTGATGGTGCTGCTCGTCCTGTTCGTGAACTTCCGGCTGCGCGACTCGCGCCTCGGTCGGGCCTGGATCGCGCTGCGCGAGGACGAGGTCGCGGCCGTCAGCATGGGCGTCCCGGCGGTCAAGACGAAGCTGCTGGCCTACGGCACCGGGGCGGCCTTCGGCGGCATCTCGGGCGCGTTCCTGGGCTCCTACCTGAACACCGTCAACGCCGACCAGTTCCAGTTCTCGTTCTCGATCTTCATCCTCGCGATGGTGATCCTCGGCGGCCTGGGCTCGATCTGGGGCGTCGTCGTCGGAGCGATCGCGCTGTCGTTCATCAACAACTACCTGATCCCCGACGTCCTCAACAACGTCCCGGCGCGGATCGGCTTGGACTTCGACCTGACGCAGCTGTCGTTCGGCATCTTCGGCTTCCTGCTCGTGATCATGATGGTGCTGCGACCCGAGGGGCTGATCCCGGAGCGAAGACGTCAGCTCGAGCTGCAGGAGGGGATCGAGGACCTGGCGGTCGACGGCGACGACGTCCAGCCGGCGGTGAGGCCATGAGCGAGGCCACGTCCAACGGGCCGCTGCTCGTCGCCAGCGGCGTCACGAAGCAGTTCGGCGGCCTGACCGCGGTCGACGACGTGAGCTTCGCGATCCCGCGCAACGCGATCGTCTCGCTGATCGGCCCCAACGGCGCCGGCAAGACGACGTTCTTCAACATCCTCACCGGGCTCTACAAGCCGACGCTCGGTCGCGTCAGCTTCGACGGCAGGGACATCACCGGCGGCCGGCCCGACAAGATCATGGCGCTCGGCGTCGCGCGGACGTTTCAGAACATCCGGCTGTTCGGCACGATGACCGCGCTGGAGAACGTCATGGTCGGCCAGCACACGCGCATGAAGGCCGGGCTGTTCGGCTCGATCCTGCGGCTGCCGCGCGTGCGCCGCGAGGAGCGCCACGTGCGCGACAAGGCCGCCGAGCTGCTCAGCTTCGTCGGGCTGCGCCCGGCGCTGCACGACCAGCTGGCCACGAACCTCTCCTACGGCGACCAGCGCCGCGTCGAGATCGCCCGTGCGCTGGCGTCCGACCCGAAGCTGCTGCTGCTCGACGAGCCGACCGCGGGGATGAACCCGCAGGAGTCCGGCGACCTGACGCGCTTCATGGAGCGCCTGCGCGACGAGCTTGGCCTGTCGATCCTGCTGATCGAGCACGACATGAAGGTCGTGATGGGCGTCTCGGAGCACGTCACCGTGCTCGACCACGGCGAGAAGATCTCCGAGGGCGACGCGCTGACGGTGCGCACCGACCCGCAGGTCGTCGAGGCCTACCTCGGCAAGCAGGAGGCCGAGCGCCAGCGGACGGAGGATGGTGTGGGCTGATGGCGATGCTCGAAGTCGACGACATCCACACGTACTACGGCAACATCGCGGCGCTGAAGGGCATCTCGCTGACCGTCGAGGAGGGCGAGTGCGTCACGCTGATCGGCTCCAACGGCGCCGGCAAGTCGACGACGCTGCGCTCGATCTCCGGCCTGACGCCGCCGCGCACCGGCGACATCGTCTTCGAGGGCGAGAACATCACGCGCACGCCGCCGGCGGCGATCGTCCGGCTCGGGATCTCGCAGTCGCCGGAGGGGCGGCGCTGCTTCCCCCGCATGACGGTCCGCGAGAACCTCGACATGGGCGCCTACCTGCGCCGCGACGACGGCATCGCCGGCGACGTCGAGCGCGTCTTCGGGCTGTTTCCCCGCTTGCAGGAGCGCGAGCGCCAGAAGGCCGGCACGATGTCCGGCGGCGAGCAGCAGATGCTGGCGATCGGGCGCGCGCTGATGGCCCGGCCCAAGCTCCTGCTGCTCGACGAGCCGTCGATGGGCATCGCGCCGATCCTCGTCGAGCGCATCTACGAGACGATCGCCGAGATCAACCGCCAGGGTACGACGATCCTGCTCGTCGAGCAGAACGCCAACTACGCGCTCGCGGTCTCCCAGCGCGCCTACGTGCTGGAGACCGGCACGGTCGCGCTCAGCGACAGCTCCGCGGCGCTGCGCACCAACCCCGACGTGCAGAAGGCCTACCTCGGCGGATGACGATCGTCGCCGTCATCGGCTCGACCGCGCTGTTCCTGCTGTACGGCTGGCTGGCGTCGGCGATCATCGCCAGCTACCTGTCGGGCAAGAAGGGCTACGGCGAGCGCATCGGCCTCGCCAGCGGCCTGCTGCTGGCCGTCATCGGCGTCGTGATCTGGCTCGCGATGCCCATCAAGCCGACGTCGGACTGGGGCCGCCGCAAGCTCGCGCGGCGGCGCGGTTGAGCCGTTCTCGTCGGGCTACTCGTCGTCGAGCGTGTCGCGCAGCGCCTCGTCGAGGTCGGGATGCCGGAACTCGTAGCCGAGCTCGGCGGCTCGGCCGGGCACCATCCGCACGCCCTTGAGCACGATCTGGCTCATCTCGCCGAACATGACCTTGATCGTGAAGCCGGGCACGGGGGCGACGGCGGGGCGGTTGAGCGCGCGGCCGAGCGCCTTGGCGAACTGCTTGTTGGTGACCGGCTCGGGCGCGGACGCGTTGATCGGGCCGGCGAAGTCGGCGTCGTCGATCGCCGCCAGGTACAGCCCGACGAGGTCGTCGCGGTGGATCCACGGCATGTACTGCCTGCCGCTGCCGATCGGCCCGCCGATGCCGGCCTTGAACGGCGGCAGCATCTTCGCGAGCGCTCCGCCGCCGGCGTCGAGCACGATCCCGGTGCGGACGATCACCGTCCGCGTCCCGATCTTGGCCGTCTCGACCTGACGCTCCCAGCGCACGCAGACCTCGGCCAGCCAGTCGTCGCCCGGCGCGCCGGACTCGTCGACGGGCTCGTCGCCGCGCGCGCCGTAGTAGCCCGACGCCGACGCGCAGATCAGCGCCTTCGGCCGGGGCTTCGTGTCGAAGATGCTGTGCACGAGGTTGCGCGTGCCCTTCTCGCGGCTGTCGAGGATCCTCGCCTTGACCTCGGCGCTCCAGCGCTGGCCGACGTCCTCGCCGGCGAGGTGGACGATCGCGTCGCGACCGGCGAGCGCCTGCGACGGCACCGCCTCCTCGAGCAGGTTCCAGGCGACGGCCTCGACGCCGAGCAGGTCGCTGGCCTTGTCGGCGTCGCGCGACAGCGCGGTGACCTCGTCACCGCGAGCCTTCAGGGCGGCGACGAGGTGGCGCCCGACGCGGCCCGTCGCTCCGCTGACGGTGACCTTCATCGTGCGAGCATACGGGGCGCCCGAGACGCCGGTTCGGCGTGGGCGGTGCGTAGAGTGCCGCGCGATGGCCGATCGCCCCGACGAGCTGTACCTGATCGACGGCAACTCGCTCGTCTACCGAGCGTTCTTCGCGCTGCCCGAGTCGATCGCGACTTCGACCGGCTTTCCGACGAACGCGATCTTCGGGTTCGCCTCGATGCTCGTCAAGATCCTCACCGAGCACGGCACGAAGCCGACGATCGTCGTCTGGGACGCGGGCGCGAGCGGGCGCAAGGAGGTCTACAGCGAGTACAAGGCGGGCCGCTCGACGCGACCGGACCTGCTCAAGGAGCAGTGGCCGCACTTCGAGCCGCTCGTCGAGGCCTTCGGCTACGCCAACACGCGCCTGGAGGGCTTCGAGGCCGACGACGTCATCGCCACGCTCGCCGAGCGTGCCCGAGAGCAGCGGATCCCCGTCGTGATCGTGACGGGCGACCGCGACGCGTTCCAACTGATCGACCCGGAGGGCGTCGTCTCGGTGATGGCGACCTCGCGCGGCATCACGGACACGAAGCTCTACGACCACGCCGCCGTGATCGAGCGCTACGGGATCGCGCCCGAGCTGATCCCCGACTTCTACGGCCTGAAGGGCGACACGAGCGACAACATCCCCGGCGTTCCCGGGATCGGCGACAAGACGGCCGCGCAGCTGCTGCAGCGCTTCGGCGACCTGGAGGGCGTGCTCGACAGCATCGATGAGGTAACCGGCGCCAAGCGCAAGGAGAACCTCGCCAACCACGCCGAGGACGCGCGCGTCTCGAAGGTCCTCGCGACGATGCGCCGCGACCTCGACGTCGATCTCGACGTCGTGCAGGCGGCCTCGCAGGTGCCCGACCGCTCCAGGCTGCGCGAGGTCTTCCGCGAGTTCGAGCTGCGCGACCCGCTGCGCCGGCTGGAGGAGTTCCTCGGCGCCGACGAGGCCGCGCCGGCGCCGGTCGCCTCGACGGAGGTGCGCGCGCGCGTCCGCGCGGGCACGCTTGCCGGCGTCGCCGGCCTGAAGGGGGAGGAGCTCGTGCTCGTCGCGCGGCCGCCGGAGGTCCCCGAGGGCGAGCTGCTGGCGGTCGACAGCTCGTGGCGCTTCGCGGTCGCCGGCGGCGAGGAGGTCCTGACCGGCACGATCGACGGTCCCGAGCAGCTCGTCGCCGCCGCCGGCGAGCGGCCGATCGTCGCCTACGACGCCAAGGCGCTCGGCGTCGTCGCGCCGAGCATCGCCCACGACGTCCTGCTCGGCGCCTACCTGCTGGAGCCCGCGCGCCGCGGATACCCGCTGCGCGAGCTGCTCGAGGAGCGCGGCCTCGGCGCTCCCGGCATCGAGGACGAGCTCGCCGCCGAGGCGCTGCTGATCGGCGAGCTGGCGGTCTGGCAGCGCGAGCAGATCGTCGAGCGCGGCCTCGTCACGGTGATGCGGGAGATCGAGCTGCCGCTGATCGCGGTGCTGCGCCGGATGGAGTTCGCCGGCGTGCGGCTGAACGTCGAGCGCCTGCGCGAGATCACCGCGCGCGTGCGCGAGGAGATCCGCTCGCTGGAGCAGGAGATCTGGCGCCTGGCCGAGACGGAGTTCGTGATCGGCTCGCCGCAGCAGCTCGGCGAGATCCTCTTCGTCAAGCTCGGCCTGTCGCGCAAGCGCCGCGGCAAGACCGGCTTCTCGACCGACGCGCGCGTCCTGCAGGCGATCCGCTCGGAGCACGAGATCATCCCGCTGATCGAGCGCTGGCGCGAGCTCAACCAGCTCGACAAGACGTACTTCAGCGTCCTGCCGCAGCTCGTCGACTCCGAGTCGCGGATCCACACGACGTTCCTGCAGGCCGCCGCCACGACCGGGCGCCTGGCGTCGACGAACCCGAACATGCAGAACGTCCCGATACGCACCGAGCTCGGACGCGAGATCCGCGGCTGCTTCGACGCCGCGCCGGGCAACGTGCTGCTGAGCGCCGACTACGAGCAGGTCGAGCTGCGCGTGCTCGCCCACATCGCCGGCGAGCCGGTGCTGAAGGAGATCTTCGTGCGCGGCGAGGACGTCCACACCGCGACGGCATCGGCGATCTTCTCGACGCCGCCCGGCGAGCTCGACCTCGGCCAGCGCTCGAAGGCGAAGATGGTCAACTACGGGATCGTGTACGGCCTCAGCGACTTCGGCCTCGCCGACCGGCTCGGCATCCCGCGCGAGGAGGCCAAGGCGATCATCGACACGTACCTCGAGCGCTTCCCGGCCGTGCGCGCGTTCATCGAGTCGACGATCTCAAGCGCCACGGAGATCGGCCACGTCACGACGCTGTGGGGCCGCCGTCGTCAGATCCCGGAGCTGAAGGCGCGCAACTGGCAGGTCCGCACGCTCGGCGAGCGGCTGGCCGTCAACACCGTCATCCAGGGCACGGCAGCCGACGTGATGAAGCTCGCGCTCGTGCGCGTCGACGCGGCGCTGCGCGACTCCGCCGTGCGGCCGATCCTGACCGTCCACGACGAGCTGCTGTTCGAGGGCCCGCCCGATGAGATCGAGTCGGTGCGCGAGCTGATCCGCAGCGAGATGTGCTCCTTCTGGGAGCACGACCCGCCGCTCGTCGTCGAGATCGGCGTCGGCCCGACGTGGATGGACGCCAAGTAGGCCGGCAGCTTCCGAGCTGGCGCGAGCCGGGCGCTTTGGGGCGCCTGGCTCGCAGCCGCCTTGGCCGCCAGTGCGGGACCGCGTTGATCATCGCAGCGGCTGCCCTGAGCGTTGTTGCCGGCTGCGGTGATGGTGATACGCGCTCCTCCGACGGGCCGAGCACGACCGATGTCAGCGACAGGATGCTCGAGCGCTGCCAAGGCGGCGCGGCGACCGGTGCAACCGACCGGCGAGGAGACACGGTGCTCCAGCGCGCGTTGGACGGGACAGGGCAGCCGCGCCGACCGGCCACTGGAGCGATCATCGCGCCGTTTACCGGCGCTCCGCAGCCATGGATCGATCTGGTCCGTGTGACCGTGAAAGTGCAAAGCGGCTTGCTGTGCGTGACGATCCGTCGCGCAGCACCGGCACCGAGGAACGCCGGCGAGAGCTACGAGCTACGGTTCGCACCGGTTGACGAGCCCGCGGGATCCAACGTGTTGCTCATCGGCTCTGTGGTGCTTTGGTTGCCCGACGGCAATGCGCCAGTCGAGGAGGCCGAGGTGACGCACGGGTATCGCGAGCGTGGGCCCACGATCAGCGTGGCCGTCCGTGTTGCGGACCTGGTCGCCTCCTATCCACTCTCTCTTGGTGACCGCTTCCGGTGGCGCCTGCGAAGCGCCAGCGAGTTCATGCTCAAGGGCGACACGGTCGTCGTCACCGTCGACTGTGCGCCTCAGGATGCATGGATCAGCTATCCCCAGGGTCGGCGCGTGGACCACCGCCCAGGCGACGATGTCGATGACATGCGATGCCCGAGGCCGTAGCCGGCCCCAGCAGAGTCCGTCGGCGTCGGCGAGACGGCGTACGCGAGATCGCAGGGGTCAGATGCATCGGCGGCGATGTGCGCCAAGCTACCCACCGATGCTTGAGTTCCAGCGTTGTGCTGTCGACGAGGAGCCCGCCGCCACGCTCGTGCAGGGGATGCGCGACGAGATCGCCGCGCTGTACGACGGGCTGGACCTCGACGGGCCGCAGATGCCGAAGGCAGGGCCGGACGAGCTCGCCGCGCCCGGCGGCGCGTTCGTCGTCGGGCTCGAGGACGGCGTCGCGGTCTGCTGCGGCGCGATCAAGCGGCTGCCGGACGGGGCCGGCGAGATCAAGCGGATGTTCGTCACGCAGGAGGCGCGCGGGCGCGGCGTCGCGCGAGCGCTGCTCGAGGAGCTCGAGCGGCGCGCGCGCGAGCTCGGCTATGCCGTCGTGCGGCTCGACACCGGGCCGCGCCAGCCGCGTGCGCAGCGGATGTACGAGCGTGCCGGCTACCGCGCGATCGAGAACTTCAACGCCAATCCGGTCGCGACGTTCTTCGGCGAGAAGCGGCTGTTGCCCGGGTCGTCGGCCAGGTCCTCCGTCGCCCGATGACCTCACGCGCGCGAGGCCGCCGATGCGACAGCATGCGCAGTCCGGCTACCGAAGGGGCAGCGATTCACGGCTCGATCATCATCCGCGGCGCCCGCGAGAACAGCCTCCTCGCGATGCGAGTCGTCGTGGCCGCCGGCGCTGCGATGTAGGCGTGGCGAAGCTCGGCTACGGCATCGAGCACTGGTCCTCGCCCGCGTGGCGCGCGGAGGCTGGTGCCTGGATCGACGCGCAGCTCGCGGGCGCCGGGCTGGCGCGAACCGGAGCCGTGCGGCAGCCGCATCTGCGCCCGTGGGCGACGGTCCTGTCGGCGCCGACGTCCGCCGGCACGGTCTGGCTGAAGGCCGCCGGGCCCGCCACGGCGTTCGAGATCGGGTTCTACGAGCTGCTCGGCGAGGTCGCGCCGGCCGGCGTGCTCGTCCCACTGGCGATCGACGTGGAGCGCGCCTGGATGCTGCTGCCCGACGGCGGCGAGCCGCTCGCCGAGCGCTTCGAGGGAGAGGAGCTGATCGCTCCGTTCGCGACCGCCCTGCGCCGCTACGGCGCGCTGCAGCGCGCGCTCGCGCCGCATGCCGACCGCATGCTCGAGCTCGGGATCGCGGACATGCGCCCGACCGTGCTCGTCCAGCGCTTCGACGAGGCGGTGCAGGCCGTCGGCGAGCGGGTCGCCGCGGACGGCAGCGACGAGGACCGGGGCGCGCTGCGGCGCGCCGCCGGGATGCGCGGCGAGGTCGCCGCCTGGTGCGAGCAGCTCGCCGCCGCGCCGGGCGGCGTGAGCGTCGACCACAACGACCTGCACCCGTGGAACGTGCTCGCTGGCGGTCCGACCGGGGAGGACGTGCGCTTCTACGACTGGGGCGACTGCGTCGTCGCGCATCCGTTCGCGAGCATGCTCGAGCCGCTCGTGTTCATGCAGTCCACGCTGTCCTGCGCGTCCGGCGATCCGCGCCTCGTGACGCTGCGCGACGCCTACCTCGAGGCGTACGCCGACCGCGCGCCGCACGCCGAGCTCGTCGCGACGCTCGAGCTGGCCTGCCGCGCGGCCAAGATCACCCGCGCGCTGACCTGGGACCGGCTGCTGCGCGCGCTCGACCCGACCGACGTCGACGAGCAGTGGAAGCGGGTGCCGCTGCAGTGCCTCGCGGCGCTCGCCGAGCGCTCGTTCGTCGGCAGCGGGTGAGTCGACGATCGGCTCGGGATGCAGCGCGGGGATGGTCGACGCTCGATGCGCGCAGACGTCCGTACTCTTTCGGCCGTGCCATCACTCCAGCAGGACGTCGTCGCGCCCGGGATCATCGTCCTGCGCCTCGACCGTCCGCAGCAGCGCAACGCGCTCAACATCGAGCTGCTGTCCGAATTGCGCGAGGCGCTCGAGCGCCTGGCGATCGACGACGACCTGCGCGTGCTCGTCTTCTCGACGACGTCGACGAAGGCGCTCTGCTCCGGCGTCGACATCAAGGAGGAGCTGAGCTACGAGGACGGCGTCACGCGGATGCGCTGCTTCTCGCAGTTCCTCGCGGCGCTCGAGGCGTTCCCGGTGCCGACGATCGCCGTCTGCGTCGGCAACTGCGTCGGCGGCGGCGCCGAGATCGTCGCCGGCTGCGACCTGCGGATCGCCGGCGACAACCTCAAGCTCGCGTGGGCGGGCGCGCGCCTCGGCGTGCCGGTCGGGCCGGCGCGGCTGACGCCGCTCGTCGGCGTCGCGCGCGCGAAGGAGCTGATCTTCACCGGCCGCGTCGTCAACGCGGAGGAGGCGGCGACGATCGGGCTCGTCCACGACAGCGTGCCGGCCGAGGAGGCCGAGGCCGCCGCGCTGAAGCTCGCCGCGCACGTCGCCGCGCACTCGCCCGAGGGCGTCGCGATCCTCAAGGCGGCGTTTCGCGAGCTCGACGGCGCGCAGGGCCGCGTCGCGCACGAGAACGAGCTGCTCTGGGTCTTCCAGCGCAAGGGCGCCGGACTGCCGCAGGGCCCGCGCCCGTAGCGGGCGCGTGCGCAGCGTCTCGCAGGCGCTCAGGCGGCCGTCGCGGCGGCTTCGGGCTCGTCGCGACGCAGCGGTGGCGCGGGCGTCTCGCCCGCGAGCGCGTACTCCGGCGGGCAGATGTCCCGGTAGCTGCCGAACGCCCAGCGCACGAGCTGCGGCGGGCTGATCGCGCGGATCGCAGGGGTGAGCAGGCGCGTCGGCGTGATGCGCCCGACCCAGTTCTGCACGCGCAGCAGCCAGCGGTACTGCCAGACGTGGTCGTCGGAGAACGCGCCGTAGCGCGCCAGCGCCTGCTCGCGCGTCTGGCGGCCCTCGACGACGTCGACGAGCTCGCGGCCCAGCGCGAGGCCGAAGTAGAACGCCGGGCGGATGCCCTCGGCCGTCGTCGGCAGGCAGTGGCCGGCGGAGTCGCCGACGAAGAAGATCCCGTCCTCGACGGCGGGGCGCAGCTGGTGGGGGATCCAGTTGCCCTGCCAGCGCTCGGCCGGCACGCCGACGTCGTCGGCGAGCTGCAGCGTCGGCTGCTTGACGTGGTCGCGCGGGTCGAACGAGCCGACGCCGACGCGCAGCTCGCCGTCGGCCGGAAACGACCACGAGTAGCCGCGCTTGACGTACTTCGGGTCGATCCACAGCTCGAGGTCGTCGCCGGAGGCATGCGGATGGACCTCCAGCCCGCGCGACAGGCGCGCGTCCGGCGGCTGGACGTTGTCGCCCGCGCCGAGGATCCGCCGCCAGCCGAGCCCGTCGACGATCAGCGGGGCGCTGAGGTCGCCGCGGTCGGTGTGCACGGTGAAGCCGGTCCGTCGCTCGACCTTCGCCGTCTCGAAGCTCGCGCCGCCCGCCGACTGCTCGCGCAGCAGCGTGCAGATGCGGCGGTAGTCGAAGGTCGAGAACGTGAACGGCAGCGGCCAGCGCAGCGTGCGGCCGGGGACGTGCACGACGAGCTCGCCGAACGTCTGCTGGACGGCGTCCATCAGGCCGAGGTGCGCCAGCCAGGTCGTCGGCGCCGCGCAGGCGCTCGTCTGGCGCTCGCCGATCTCGTAGCGGTCGACGATCAGCACGCGCGCATCGGTACGCGCGAGCTCGCGCGCGACCGTCAGCCCGGCGAAGCTCGCGCCGCAGATGAGCACATCCCACTCGCCGTGCAGCGGCGTGCGCGCATCGCCCCGCTTCGTTGCGCGAACTGGCATCGCGACGGGATTCTAGGGCGGGCCGGACTCCCGCCGCCGAGTCGGCGACGATCTTCTCCCGCCGCGGGCGCGGGGCGCTAACCTCCGTCGATACATGACCACCATCACCGAAGCTGCGCCAGAAGCGAAGGTCGTCGCGGGATCTGACGGCCTGCTGCTCGAGATCGACGGGCAGATCGTTCCCAACTACGACGCCACGTTCACCCTCTTCGAGGAGGGCGAGGTCGTCACCGGCATCGTCGTCCGGATCGACAACGACGAAGTGCTCGTCGACATCGGGTACAAGAGCGAGGGGGTCATCCCCTCCAACGAGCTTTCGATTCGCAAGGCCGTCGACCCGCACGACGAGGTCGAGATGGGCGAGGAGGTCGACGCCCTCGTCCTCACGAAGGAGGATCAGGACGGCCGCCTGATCATGTCCAAGAAGCGCGCCCGCTTCGAGAAGGCGTGGCGGCGCATCGAGGCGGCCGCCGAGTCCGGCCAGCCCGTCGAGGGCACGGTCATCGAGGTCGTCAAGGGCGGCCTGATCATCGACCTCGGGGTGCGCGGCTTCCTGCCCGCCTCGCTCGTCGACATCCGCCGCGTGCCGAACCTCGACGAGTACCTGCACGGCAAGATCGAGTGCAAGGTCATCGAGCTCAACCGCTCGCGCAACAACGTCGTCCTCTCCCGCCGCGCCGTGCTCGAGGAGGAGCGCAAGGAGCAGCGCCAGGAGATCCTCGACCGCCTGCAGCCCGGGCTCATCGTCGAGGGCCAGATCTCGAACATCGTCGACTTCGGCGCGTTCGTCGACCTCAACGGCATCGACGGCCTGATCCACATCTCCGAGCTGTCCTGGTCGCATGTCAACCACCCGAGCGAGATCCTCTCGATCGGCGACACCGTCGCCGTCAAGGTGCTCGACATCGACCGCGACCGGCAGCGCATCTCACTCGGCGACTGCAAACGGGACCCGAACATGCCCTAGCGCGGGCCGATCAGGACGATCCCGAGATTGAGGGCCACGAACGCCGCAAGCACGATGACGATCCAGCCCGCGGCACGCGCGTGTTTCTCGGCCCATTTGTCCAGAGTCAGGTGCATGAGGGCGGCATCGTCGGCGTCCGTGCGGGTCGAGTACCACCTGTTCGTCCGGGCTTCGACCTTTGCCAGAACGTCGGGAGACAGGATCAGCGCCGCGCCGACGATGATGGCCAGTATGTCGCCGGCGATCAGGGTCCACTTAAGGGTTACGACCGCCAATTCAACCGCGATGGGCGGAAATCTGCGCGCAAAAACCGAGCTCAGGACCGCAACGTCGTATTTCGCGACAAGCACGATGAACGAGAGCGCCGCGAGGGCCAGAAAGACAGCGCCGAGCAAGCGTTGCCGTCGATGCATCGTCTGTTCGATGTCGTGCTGCTGATCCACCGTCTTGAGCGCTTCCCGGGTGGACACCCAGCGGTTCAATTTGCCAAAAAGCCGCAACGTCGCCTCGCCGCGCAGGATCAGTCCCGCGCCGGCGACAATGGCAAAAACGCTGCCCAGAAACAGGAAAATGACGGCGCTCGGGAGCAACAGCTGTTGAACCGCGCTCTGGATCGTGGCCATGTTTTTCTCCCTCCCGAATCGAGTCCGGACGCTTCGGATGCCATTGCGCCTCAAGCGAAGGCGCATCCGCTGCCCGCAACACCTGGGCAAGCGGTACCAGCGGATTCTACCGTTTTTACCCCGCGCCCGACGTAAATGGCTGGCGGTCGTGATTCGTGCTAATTTCACCGGGCAGGGGGCGGGAATCAGGGAGAGAACCTGTGAACCAAGCGGGGCAGGAAGCGGAAAAGGAAGCAGCGCAGGCCGTGAAGACCGTGCTGCCGAGCGCGCACGGCGCGCGCCTGGAACTCGCGCACGAGGTGCACGCGCGCCCCTACGAGGCGCACGAGACGCCGCTGCGGGCGAGTGTCATCGCGCTGCTCGCGCCGCCCGAGTCGCGGGCGGCGGAGCTTGCCTGCATCTCGGACCTGTGCGCGCGGTTCGGCGTTCGGCCGCCTTCGCCCGATGCAAGCCACTTTCGCGCCGAACTCGGTCCGTGCCGCATGCGGTGGGAGCGCCACACCGAGTTCTCCACTTACGCCGTCTACGTGCGCGGGGATGGCGCGCCCGCGTTTTCCACGTCCGCGATCGCCGCGTTGCCGGATGGCTGGATGACGGGATTGCCGGGAGAACTCGTCTTCGCAGCGCATGCGGAACTGGTCCGGGGCGAGTTGTCTTCGACCGAGCCCG
>JAUYGN010000126.1 GCA_030690545.1 Solirubrobacteraceae bacterium | reverse complement strand
CCACCGCCGACGCCCGCCGCGCAGCCGGCGCCGGCCGTCGAGATCGCCGTGCGCGACGCGATCGGCATCGCCGCGGCCGCGGACGACCCGGCGACGTCCGCGCCGTTCCCGCTGCTTGCGCTCGCGATCCTCGCCGGCCTGCTGGGGCTCACCGGACTCGTCGTCGGGCTCGTGCGCTGGCGCGCCTGGGAGCCCGCCTGGGCGACCCGCTTCGGTCACGCGAC
This sequence comes from Solirubrobacteraceae bacterium, assembly GCA_030690545.1. GTDB lineage: Bacteria > Actinomycetota > Thermoleophilia > Solirubrobacterales > Solirubrobacteraceae > CADCVQ01. The sequence continues at coordinate 19,531 of JAUYGN010000126.1, read as the reverse complement.
CGGCGAGGCCGGCTGGCGCGCGTCCTCGACGTGGGCCGAGTTCACCGACTTCGTCCGCTTCGGCCGCTAGCGCCAGCGACCGTCCCCGGGGTCCTCGCCCCCTGAGCCGTGGCATGCGCGCGAGCCGAGGGGGTCTTCGCCTTGGCGTCCGCCATTTGGACGCTGCCTCGATGACCCCCTCCGCAGGTGAGTACGCGCTAGCCTCCCGGCGGCATGCTCCTCCAAGGTCGTCGTCTGCTCATCACCGGGGTCCTCACCGAGGGCTCGATCGCGTTCGCCGTCGCCAAGCGGGCGCAGGAGGAGGGCGCCGAGATCGTCCTGACCGGCTTCGGCCGCGGCCTGCGGATCACGCAGCGGATCGCCAAGCGGCTCGGCGACCCGCCGCCCGACGTCCTGGAGATGGACGTCAACGAGCCGTCGCAAATCGAGGCGGTCGCGGCCGAGCTGCAGCAGCGCTGGGGTGCGCTCGACGGCATCCTGCACGCGATCGCGTTCGCGCCCGGCGACGCGCTCGGCAACAACTTCCTCAACACGCCGGTCGAGAGCGCCCAGGTCGCGTTCGCGACGAGCGCCTTCTCGCTGAAGTCGCTGTCGGTCGCGATGCTGCCGCTGCTCGAGCAGGGCGAGTCGCCGTCGATCGTCGGCCTCGACTTCGATGCCCAGGTCGCCTGGCCGGTCTATGACTGGATGGGCGTCGCGAAGGCGGCGCTGGAGTCCGTCAACCGCTACCTCGCGCGCGACCTCGGCCCGAAGGGGATCCGCTCAAACCTCGTCTCGGCAGGCCCGATCGGCACGATGGCGGCGAAGTCGATCCCCGGCTTCAGCGAGCTCGCCGGCGTCTGGAACACGATGGCCCCGCTGCACTGGGACACCGCCGACGCCGGCCCGACCGCCGACGCGATCGTCTTCCTGCTGTCGACGATGTCACGCGGGATCACCGGCGAGATCACGCACGTCGACGGCGGCTTTCACGCGATGGGCGCCCCGCCGTCGCCGCCAGCCGGCGAGTAGCCGCCCCGGCCACACGGCCCCGGACCAGAGCTCGGCACCGCCTGCCGGCCGCAGTTATACTCGGCGGGTATGACTGGTCGCATCGGATCCAAGGGCCAGGTGGTGATCCCGAAGGCGATCCGTGATCGAGCGAACCTCCATCCCGGCGACGAGGTCGACTTCGAGCTTCGTGACGCCGAGATCGTTCTCGTCGCGCGCCAGCGACCGGCCGGTCTCGGCGGCCGGTTCGCGAACAGTGGCATGGCCGCACGCCTCCTCGAGGAGCGCGCGCGCGAGCCGAGATGACCGTCTGCCTCGACTCGTGGGCGATCCTCGCGTGGCTCGACGGCGAGCAGCCGGCGCTGTCGCGTGTCACGGACCTGATCGCCTCGCGCCCGGTCGTCAGCTGGGTCAATCTCGTCGAGGTCTACTACCGCGTCGAGCGTGACCACGGTCGCGCTGCCGCCGACGACACGATTGCGGCACTGCGCGCGAGCCTCGCCCCCGACCTCCCGGGGACGGCGAGGATGCTCGAGGTCGCACGCCTCAAGGCACGCGCGCCGATCGCGCTCGGCGACTGCTTCGCGATGGCAACGGCCGCAGCACACGATCTCGTGCTGCTGACCGGCGACCCAGAGATCCTCGAGCTTGCGGACTCGCCGTGCCGCGTCGAGGATCTACGCGGCTGAGCCGGTCAAGCCACGCTCGGTGGTGCCGATGCCACGCCTGTATCTCCCGGACCCGTCGGGCTACGCATCGCTGCCGCATGCCACGAACGCGCGGCCCAACAGGCCCATCGTCGACGCAAGCCCCATGTTCCTGGTCGTCTCACGCTATGCCCTCCTGCGCATGGGGCAAGCGCTCCCGAGCGATCCACACGCGGACCACCGTCGCGAGCATCCCAGGCAATGCGACCAGCACGATGACGAGCAGCACAAACCCCGCGGGAAAAGATCAAGGCCTTGCTCCTTGCCGAATGCGTAGACCCAGAACACCCGGCATGCGGACTTGTGCTGTTCGACCGCTACTGCTGGACGCGTCTGCTAGGAAGCCGCGCTGGACGCGGTCGCCGCTGCCGCGCTCAGCAGCTCGCCACGCGATGCCAGCTTGACGCGCGGGCGCTGCCCGTCGCGGCCGCGCTCGCGCTCGAGGCCGTCGATCGCGCGCCAGCCCTCGACGGTGACGACGTCCGGCACCCGCTCGGCGAGCAGCGCGTCGATCTGCGCGCGGTCGGGGCTCGCCGGCGGCGTGAGCGCCGCCGTCGCCAGGTCGTCGGCGAGGCAAGCCACCGTCTCCTCGGCGTCGCGCTTGTTCGTCCCGAGGATCCCGGTCGGGCCGCGCTTGATCCAGCCCACGGCGTAGACGCCGGGCAGCGGGGCACCGTCGGGCGTGAGCACGCGACCGCGCTCGTTGGGCAGCACGAACGAGCGCTCGTCGAAGGGCACGTCGGGCAGCGGCACCGCCCGGTAGCCGACCGAGCGCAGGACGAGCCCGCAGGCGATCGGCTCGACCGGCTCGTCGACGGCGCGCGCCCGCAGCGCGCCGTCATCGGCGCGCACGATCTCGTTGCGGCGGATGTCGACCGCCTCGACTCGCCCGCTGCCGCGGATCTGCACCGGTGAGCGCAGGAAGCGCAGCTCGATCCGCCGCGCTGCTCCCTCGCGCGGGGCTCTGGCCGCGAACTCGCGCAGCAGCTCGACGTTCGTGCGGGCCGTGAAGGTTCCATGGTCGGCCAGCCAGTCCTGCGACACGGGATCGAGCTCGAGCTCCTCGGCGCGGACGCGGAGGTCGACGCCCTCGAGGTGACCCAGCTCACGCAGCTCGGCGCTCGTGAAGGCCGCCTGCGCCGGGCCGCGGCGACCGAGCACGACGACCTCCTCGACCGCGCTCGCGCGCAGCGCCTCGAGCGCATGGTCGGCGATGTCGGTGCGCTCCAGCGCACGCGGGCTCAGCGTCAGCATCCGGATCACGTCGGCCGCCACGTTGCCGTTGCCGATCACGACGACGCGCTTGGCCGACAGGTCGAACTGCAGGTCGCGGTAGTCCGGGTGGCCGTTGTACCAGGCGACGAACTCGGTGGCTGCCCAGCTGCCGGGCAGGTCCTCGCCGGCGATTCCCAGCGACTTGTCGGTCTGCGCGCCCGTGGCGTAGATCACGGCCGCGTAGTGGCGCATGAGCTCGGCGTGCGAGATGTCGACGCCGACCTCGACGTTGCCGAGGAAGCGACAGCCGTGGCGCAGCGTCTGGCGGTCGAAGGTGTCCTGCAGGCGCTTGATGTCCTGGTGGTCGGGGGCGACGCCGCCGCGCAGCAGCCCCCATGGCGTGGGCAGCCGCTCGAGGAGATCGATCTCCACGTCGCCGGCGCAGCGCCGCAGAGCGCTCGCGGCGAACGCCCCGGCCGGTCCGGCGCCGACGATCGCCACTCGAGGTCGCGGGCCGGCCATCAGCGGGCGGTGCGCTCGACGGTGCTCTGCTCGGCGAAGAACCGCTCGTTGAGCCCGCGCGCGTGCTCGTGCCGCGCGGGAAGCTCGGACTCCGGGAAGATCGCGTCGACTGGGCACGCCTCCACGCAGGCGTCGCAGTCGATGCACTCGACGGGGTCGATGTAGAGCTGCTCCACCGATTCGAAGTCGGGCGATCCGACGCGCGGATGGATGCAGTCCACCGGACACACCTCGATGCAGGAGTCGTCCTTGATGCAGCTGCCGACGATCACGTAGGTCATTGATCGACAGGCTACATACACGGCAAACCTGGGTGCCTTTCCACGCTTGCCTGGCCCGAGTCGCGCAACCAAGGCTCCGAGCACCGGCGTTGGGCGGGAGCCGCAGTCATCGCAGCATCGGCCGCGACGACATCGTCGCGCGCCTCGACGCGGACTATCGATCGGAGCTGTCCGTCGAGCGCACGGCAGACTCCGTCCCGCCCCCCGCGTACACCGCCCGGAACCACAGCTCGGTCAGCTGGCGGATCGCCTCGTGCATGTCGCGGCCGCTGCGGATCACCTCGATCGTGAGGTGGCGCTCGACCATCGCGCAGAGCGCCTGCGCGGCGACCCGCGCCGGGATGTCGTCGGGCGCCAGGCCGCGCAGCTGGTCGCGCGCGATGCGCGCCTCGGCGCCGGCGATGAAGCGATTGACGTAGGGCTCCCACTGCGACGGCATGTGCTCGTCCTCGCCGTAGAGATGCGCGGCGAGCATCAGGATCGGCCCGTTGCGGTTGACCACCGCGACGAAGCGAGCAAGACCCAGCGCGAGCTCCATCCGCGGGTCGCCGCTGCCCGTGAAGTACGGCGAGGCGGCGTCGTCCATGTCGGCGAAGGCCTGCTGGATCAGGCGGTCCATGACCGCCCGCTTGTTCTCGAAGTAGAAGTAGACCGTCGTACGGCTGACGAACGCCCGCCGCGCGATCGTGTCGATCGTGACCCGCTCGTGCGAGCCCTCGCCGAGCAGCGCGCGCGCGGCTTCGAGGATCGCGTCCTCGGTCGCGTTGCGCGGCGCGAGCGCTCCGGACCCGGAGCCCTCCGGCGCCGGCTTATCTGCGGGCTTCGAAGTGGGCAGCGATCCGCTCGCGTGTCTTGTCCGGAGTCACGATCTCGTCGATGAACCCGGCCTTCGCGGCGATCGCAACGGGCAGGTGCTGCTCTTCGTACGCGGCGGCCAGCTCGGCCGGATCGGCGCCCGCCTCGAGGTCGCGGCGATTGACGATCTCGATCGCCTGCGGGGCGCCCATAACGCCGATCCTGGCACCGGGCCAGGCGAGCGTCAGGTCGTGTCCGAGGTCGCGGCTGTTCATGACGATGTAGGCACCACCGTACGCCTGTCGCATGGTCACTGTCACGCGCGGCACCTCGGCGACCGAGAACGCGCGCAGCAGCTCGGCCCCGCGACGCAGCACGCCCTCGCGCTCCTGGCGCACGCCGGGCCGGTAGCCGGGCGTGTCGGAGAGCACGACGAGCGGGATCCCGAAGCGGTCGCACATGTTCACGAACCAGGCGCCCTTGTCCGACGAGACGGCGTCGAGCACGCCGCCGAGATAGCGCGGCTGGTTGGCGATCACGCCGACCGGATGGCCGTCGATGCGTCCGAATCCGATCACCATGTTCTTCGCGTAGCGCTTGCTCAGCTCGAGGAACTCGCCGCCGTCGACGATATGGCGGATGACGTCGCGCACGTCGTAGACGAGGCGCTGGTTCTTCGGCACCGTCGCCGACGGATCGCCGGGCAGCGGCGCGACGGGATCGCGGTAGGGCAGCGGCTCGCCGGGCCGGCCGGGGAAGTAGGACAGCGCCTGGCGGATCAGCTGCGAGGCCTGCGCGTCGTCGTCGGCCTCGACGTGCGAGACGCCGGTCTTGCGGTGCACGCGGTGCCCGCCGAGCTCGACGCCGGTCACGACCTCGCGCGTGACCTTGGCGATCACGCGCGGCCCGGTGAGGAACATCTGCGACTCCTCGCCGACCATCATCACGAGCGTGCCGAGCGACGGCGAGTAGGCGGCGCCGCCCGCGCAGGGCCCGCAGATGACGCTGACCTGCGGCACCGTCGCGCGCGACGTCGCACGGAAGATCGAGGCGTACGCACCGAGCGCGCCGATCCCCTCCTGCAGGCGCGCCCCGCCCGAGTGCAGGAAGCCGACGACCGGCGCGCCGGCCTTCTCGGCCGCCTCGATCGTCGCGACGATCGTCGCCCCGCCGGCCTGGCCGAGCGAGCCGCCCTTGTGCTTGACGTTCTGCGCCCAGAGGTAGACGGGCCGCCCGTCGACGCGACCGCTGCCGCAGATCACGCCGTCGCCGGACGCGCTGCGGATCGCATGAAACGAGCCGTCGTCGCAGAGCAGGTCGATCCGCGCGCGGGCCGGGATCGGCGGCTCGTGGACGACCTCGGCCGCGACCGCGCCGTTGGACGGCGCCGCGGCGGTCGCGCCGGCGACGACGCCGCCGTCCAGGCTGCCCGCCTCCTTGGCCGGAGTCGTCGCGGCGCCGTCTGGGCTCACGTCGCCTTCCGGAACGCCAGGCAGGCGTTCTGCCCGCCGAAGCCGAACGAGTTCGACAGCGCGAGCGTGATCTCCGGCGCCTCGCGGGGCCCGTCGGGCACGTAGTCCAGGTCGCAGTCCGGATCGTCGTGCTCGAAGTTCAGCGTCGGCGGCAGCAGCCCGCGCTGCAGCGCGCCGAGAGCGGCGATCGCCTCGACCGCGCCGGCCGCGCCGAGCAGGTGCCCGATCGCCGACTTCGTGCTCGACACCGGCGGCGAGCCGCCGTTGAAGACGGCGTGGATCGCGCGCGTCTCGATGCGGTCGTTGAACGGCGTCGAGGTGCCGTGCGCGTTGATGTAGCCGACCTCCTGCGGGGTCACGCCCGCGTCCGACAGCGCGGCGCGCATCGCCTTCTCGGCGCCCTTGCCGTCCTTGTCGGGCTGCGTCATGTGGAAGGCGTCGTTCGACGCCCCGTAGCCGGCGACGTAGCCGAGGATCTCGGCCCCGCGAGCACGCGCGTGCTCGGCGCGCTCCATGATGATCACGCCGGCGCCCTCGCCCATCACGAAGCCGTCGCGCTGGGCGTCGAACGGGCGCGAGATGCCCTCGCGCGAGAGCGCGCCCATGCGCTTGAACGCGGCCACGCAGAGCGGCGTGAGCGCCGCCTCGGTGCCGCCGGCGACGACGACGTCGGCCTCGCCGCGCTCGAGCATCCGCTTGGCCTCGCCGATCGCGTGGCTGCCCGTCGCACAGGCCGACGAGACGCTGAATCCGACGCCGTGGGCGCCGAGCTCCATCGCGATCGCGCCGGCGGCGGCGTTGGGCATCATCATCGGGACGAAGTGCGGCGAGACGGCGCGCTCGCCGCCGGAGACGAACGCGCGGCACTCGCTCTCGAGCGTCAGCAGCCCGCCGACGCCGGTGCCGACGAGGATCGCGAGGCGTTCGAGATCGACGTCGCCGGGCAGGCCCGCCTCGGCGGCGGCCTCGACGGCCGCGGCGAAGGCCAGCTGCGTGTAGCGATCCGAGCGGCGCGCGACCTTCGCCGACATCGCCGACTCGGGATCGAAGTCGCTGCAGGGAGCGAGGCCATCGACGACGCCCGAACGGCGCTCGAACAGTGCGTCGACGAACGCGTCCGCCCCCTCGCCGATCGACGAGACGACACCGCGTCCGGTGATCGCGATCTCGATATGGGGGGACGCGAAGTCGCTCATGCAGGCGCCCCCTCTTCGGCCTCCACGAGCCGCAGCGTCAGCTCGATCGCATTGCCGACCGACTCGATCGGCTTGAGGTCGTCATCGGAGATCGTGATCTCGAAGCGATCCTCGAGCGCCTTGACGAGCTCGACGAGGTCGAGCGAGTCGACGTCGAGATCGGACCAGGTGTTGTCCGGCGTCGCCTCGCGCGCGCCCGGAACCTTGATCGCCTCGAGCTGGTCGCGGATCTCCTCCAGGACATCGTTCTCTGTGACAGCCATGCGTTCCTCTCCCATCGTTGTCATGCACCCAGCCCGCCATCGACGGCGAGCGTGGCTCCGTTTACGTATGCGGCCCCATCCGAACAGAGGAAGGAGACGGCGTGTGCAACCTCTTCGGGCTGCCCGATGCGGCCAGCGGGAACGCCGGCCTTCAGCTTGTCGGCGACGTCGACCGTCATGTCGGTCTCGATGACGCCCGGCGTGACGGCGTTGCTCGTGATGCCCTTGCGCCCCATTTCGCGCGCGATCGTGCGCGTCAGCGACAGCATCCCGGCCTTCGCGGCGCCGTAGTTGGCCTGCCCCGGGTTGGCGCGCTCGCCGACGACCGAGGAGATGTTCACGATTCGCCCCCAGCGCGCGCTGAGCATGTCGTCCAGGCCCTGGCGGATGCAGTGGAAGGCGCCGTTGAGGTTCGTCTCGATGACCGACTCCCACTGCTCGGTCCTCATGCGGATCGCGAGGCCGTCCTGGCTCTCGCCGGCGTTGTTGACGAGCACGAGCACCGGGCCGTGCTGCGCGCGGACCTCGGCGAACGCCGCCGCGACCGACTCCGCGTCGCCGACGTCCGCCTGCACGTCGCCGCTCGTGCGGCTCAGCGTCACGACGGTCAGGCCGTCGGCGGCGAGGCGCTCGGCGATCGCCTTGCCGATCCCCCGCGAGCCGCCGGTCACGAGTGCGACGCCGCCTTCAGGCACTGGCATGGACGCGCTCCTTCCACTTGATGATCCCCGCGCCCCACACGAAGCCGCCGCCGAACGCCGCCAGCGCGACGGTGTCGCCGGGCGCCAGGCGACCGGCGAGCTCGGCGTGATGCAGCGCGAGCGGAATCGAGGCGCTCGACGTGTTGGCGATCGTGTCGACGTTGAGGAAGACCTTCTCCTCCGGAACGCCGAGCCGCCGCGCGGCCGACTCGATGATGCGCTGGTTGGCCTGATGGACGACGAGCAGGTCGACGTCGTCGACGGTCATGCCGGCGCGGCGCAGCGCCTCAGCGGTGGCTTCGACCATCCGCTCGACGGCGTGGCGGTAGACCTCCTGGCCCTCCATCCGCAGCAGGCGCTCGTCGCGGCCGGCGTACAGCAGGTCGCCGTGCTCGCCGTCGGAGGCCAGCACGAACGGCGCGCAGCCGTGCTCGATCTCGCCGCTGGCGAGGACGACCGCGGCGGCGCCGTCGGCGAACAGGATCGCGGTGCCGCGGTCGTGCTTGTCGGTGACGCGGCTGAGCGCCTCCGCGCCGACGACGAGCGCGAGCTTCACGCGGCCGGACTCGATCAGCGCGGCCGCCTGGTCGAGCCCGTAGAGGAAGCCCGCGCAGGCGGCGTTGACGTCGATCGCGCCGGCGTTCTCGGTGCCCAGCAGCTTGGCGATCCGCGGCGCGAGCCCGGGCATCAGCCGGTCGGGCGTGAACGTCGCGACGATGATGTGGTCGACGTCGGCGGCCTCGCGGCCGGCATCGTTCAGCGCCGCCACGCAGGCCTCGACGGCGAGGTCGGTCAGCGTCACCGCGCCGTTGAGGATGCGCCGCTCACGGATGCCCGTGCGGCGCTGGATCCACGCGTCGGTGGTGTCCAGATAGGCCTCGAACTCCTTGTTCGTGACGACGTGCTCGGGAAGCGCGGACCCGATGCCGACCACGCCAGCTCTCATGCAGCCGCCCGCAGGGTCCGTTTCACCAGGCCGCGCAGCACGCTGCCGGGCCCGCACTCGACGAATTGCTCGACGCCGAGCGACTGCAGCTCGAGCAGGATCTCGCGCCAGCGCACCGGCTTGAGCAGGTTCTCGGCGAGCTCGCGGCGGATGTCCTGAAACGGGCGCGTGCTGCCGTTGGAGAGGACCGGGAAGGCGGGCTCGCGGATCGGCGTCTCGTCGAGCGCTCGGGAAAGCGCGTCGGCGGCGGGGGCCATCAGCGGCGAGTGGAAGGCGCCCGCGACGGCGAGCTTGCGGGCGCGGCAGCCGATCTCGTCGGCGCGCTGCACGGCGGCGTCGATGCCGGCCATCGCGCCCGACAGGACGATCTGACCGGGGGCGTTGTCGTTGGCCAGCGAGAGGTCGAGCTGCGCGGCGAGCTCGTAGACGTCGTCGCGCTCGCCGCCGAGCAGCGCGACCATGCCGCCCGGTTGCAGGGCGGCGGCATCGGCCATCGCCTGCGCGCGTGCGCGGACGAGCCGCACGCCGTCGTCGAAGTCGATCGCGCCGGCGGCCGTCAGCGCGGCGTACTCGCCGAGCGAGTGACCGGCGGCGGCGAGCGGATCGGCGGCGTCGTGGTCGCGCGACGCCCACTGCGCGATCGAGCACAGAAAGAGCGCGGGCTGCTGCGTGCGCGTGCCCTCGGCGAGGCTGTCGAACGGGTCGAACCCGAGCAGCTCGATGCCGCGCTTGAGCAGCGGATGGTCGTCGAAGGGCTTGTGCATGCCCTCGGAGTGGCTGCCCTGCCCGGGAAAGAGCATGGCTGTAGTCGTCGGCATGGTGTGCATCCAACTAGTCCTCACCCGTAGATTGCCGAGTTGTTACCGATCTTCGACAGAGCGGGCGCATGTGTCGAATTCGACAGAGGGCACTCGATGGGTCGATCCGGCCTGCTATTCGACCCATCGCGCGAGCAGGGCGCGGCCCCGCGGCGCGAGGCGGTAGCCGACGTCGAGCGACTCCGTCAGGCCGAGCTCCTTGAGCTTGCGCACGTCGCGCTTGAAGGCCGCCGTCTCGCGTTCCAGGTCGTGCGCGAGGTCGGGCGCTCGGACCGCCGGCGAACGCCCGATCGCCGCGAGCGTCGCGCGCGTCCACGGGCCGTGCCGCGACGCCCGGTCGAGCCGGTCCAGGCGCGCGACGAGGCGCGCGTGCTCCTCGGCGGAGAGGTCGGCGCGCTCGCGCAGCGCGATCCGCGGATCGGGGCCGGCGAAGCGCAGGCCGACGCGGAAGATCGGGCGCTCGGGGTCTCGGTCCAGGCGCTCGAGCAGCTCCTCGCGCGAGGATGCGCCGGCGCGGCGCGCCGCGGCCTCGGTGATCGCGTCGACCGCGACCTCGTCGACCGCCGTCACCTCGACGAGCCCGATCGCCGTGCGCATCCGCGTGCCCACGAGCAGCCGCGGCCGGTCCCAGCGGCGGAACGCGAGATCGACGCGTCCAGCGCGGATCGCGTCCAGCTCAGGGCGGCGGAGCAGCATCGCGGCGATCAGTATTCCCGACGCCGGCGTCCGCTCGTACGTGCGTGTGCCATTCGCTCGTCCTGGCGCCCGATCCTTGCTCTTGCCGGGTGCGCGTGGGGACGTGCGCAAACTGCGGCGTCGGCGGTGCCGGCGGGCCCTGTTCCTCGTGTCACGCCGGGCGATATCGCTACCCTTGGGAGGGCACTTGATAGCCCGCGTTTGCGGGTATTTTCGTCCTCGGGATCGTTCCGACCGGTGCATGTCGGATACTCCTTCGTCCGCAACTTAGCCCGCAAAAAAGCCCCAAATTGCAGGTCTTTTGGCGCGCCGACAGGAGAAGGAGCAGGTAGATGGCTCGCACGTCGCAGACCCCACTCGTGACTGACGTCAAGGCAGGCGAGGCGCTGTCGGTCCCCCGCTACTTCACCGAGCCCGGCGTCACCGTCTTCGACACCGTCGAGTGGGAGCTGCGCGACGCGCGCATCGGGCACGGCGATCGCGTGGCCTTCGAGCAGCGCGGCGTCGAGTTCCCCAAGACGTGGTCGCAGAACGCGACGAACATCGTCGCCCAGAAGTACTTCCGCGGCCAGCTCGGCTCGCCGGCGCGCGAGCACTCGGTGCGTCAGATGATCGGTCGCGTGGCGGGCACGATCGCCGACTGGGGCCGCGCGCGCGGGTACTTCGCCTCCGTCGAGGACGGCGACGCCTTCCAGGACGAGCTGACCTACGTGCTCCTGCACCAGATGGCGGCCTTCAACTCGCCGGTCTGGTTCAACGTCGGATTCGAGGAGAGCCCGCAGTGCTCGGCGTGCTTCATCCTCAGCGTGCAGGACACGATGGAGTCGATCCTCGACTGGAACACGAAGGAAGGGCAGATCTTCCTCGGCGGCTCGGGCTCGGGCATCAACCTGTCGAACATCCGCGGCTCGATGGAGCCGCTTGCCAAGGGCGGCACCGCCTCCGGTCCCGTCTCCTTCATGCGCGGTGCGGACTCCTGGGCCGGAACGATCAAGTCCGGGGGCAAGACCCGCCGCGCGGCGAAGATGGTCGTGCTCGACATCGACCATCCGGACATCCGCGAGTTCATCTGGTGCAAGGCCAAGGAGGAGAAGAAGGCCAACGCCCTGCGCGACGCCGGCTTCGACATGTCGATCGACGGCGAGGGCTTCATCTCGATCCAGTACCAGAACGCCAACAACTCGGTGCGGCTGACCGACGAGTTCATGCAGGCCGTCGAGAACGACGAGGACTGGAACCTGATCGCCCGCACGACCGGCGAGCCCGTCGGCGAGCCGATTCCCGCGCGCGAGCTCATGCGCGAGATCGCCGACGCCGCCTGGCAGTGCGCCGACCCGGGCGTGCAGTACGACACGACGATCAACCAGTGGCACACATCACCGGTGTCGGGCCGGATCAACGCATCCAATCCGTGCTCCGAGTACATGCACGTCGACGACTCCGCCTGCAACCTCGCGTCGCTGAACCTCATGAAGTTCCGCCGCGCCGACGGCACGCTCGACGTCGAGTCCTACGAGCACGCCGTTGACGTCATGTTCCTCGCGCAGGAGATCATCGTCGGCCCGTCGAGCTACCCGACCGAGCAGATCGGCGTCAACGCGCGCGCCTTCCGCCAGCTCGGCCTCGGCTACGCGAACCTCGGCGCCTACCTGATGTCCAACGGCATGGCGTACGACTCCGACGAGGGTCGCGGGACGGCGGCCGCGATCACGGCGCTGATGACCGGTCGCGCGTACCTGCAGTCGGCGCGCGTCGCCGCGGCACTCGGCCCCTACGAGCGCTACGAGGAGAACCGCGAGCCGCACAACGCCGTCATGCGGATGCACCGTGACGCGTCGTACGCGATCCCCGACGCGGCCTGCTCGGACACGGCGCTGCTCGATTCCGCGCGCATGGTCTGGGAGGAGGCCGTCGAGGTCGGCGAGGAGCACGGCTACCGCAACGCGCAGGCGACGGTGCTCGCGCCGACGGGAACGATCTCGTTCCTGATGGACTGCGACACGACCGGCGTCGAGCCCGACTTCTCGCTCGTGAAGTTCAAGGAGCTCGTCGGCGGCGGCCAGATGACGATCGTCAACCAGACGATCCCGATGGCGCTGCGCACGCTCGGCTACGACGCCGCGCAGGTCGAGTCGATCGTCGCGCACATCGACGAGCACGCGACGATCGTCGGCGCGCCGCACCTGCTCCCCGAGCACTTCTCGGTGTTCGACGTGGCGGTCGGCGAGCGCGCGATCTCGCACATGGGCCACATCAAGATGATGGGCGCCGTCCAGCCGTTCATCTCGGGCGCGATCTCCAAGACGGTGAACCTCCCGCACGAGGCCGACGTCGAGGACATCGCCGACGCGTACCTGCAGGCCTGGCGGCTGGGCGTCAAGGCACTCGCGATCTACCGCGACGGGTCGAAGACCGCGCAGGCGCTGCGCACCGACGCGCAGGAGGGCAAGTCGGCGGACGCCGAGACGGTGATCGTCGAGGGCTACTCGCAGGAGCAGGTCGACGAGCTGATCGAGGGAGCGGTCGCCGCGGCGCGCCAGAAGGCAATCGCCGAGGTCGGCCCGAAGCGCAACCGCATGCCGCGCGAGCGCCAGTCGATCACGCACAAGTTCTCGATCGCCGGGCACGAGGGCTACATCACGGCCGGCATGTACGAGGACGGCACCGTCGGCGAGATCTTCCTCACCGACATCGGCAAGGAGGGCTCGACGCTGCGCGGCATGATGAACGCGTTCGCGACGTCGATCTCGATCGCGCTGCAGTACGGCGTGCCGCTCGACACGCTCGTCGAGAAGTTCTCCTACATGCGCTTCGAGCCCGAGGGCATCACGCAGAACCCGGAGATCCCGTTCGCCAAGTCGATGCCCGACTACATCATGCGCTGGCTCGCTTCCAGGTTCCTCGACACCGACACGCAGGAAGAGCTCGGCATCCTCACGCCCGAGGTGCGGGCGCGCAAGATGGCCGAGGACACGGGCACCACCCACTCCTCCGACACGAACCGCCCGTCCAACGGCGGCTCGGGCCGGAGCACCGGCGCGCCGCGCGCAGGCTCCGGGACCGCCGCGCGGTCCGACGCTCCGCTCGGCACGGTCGCCGGCAGCGAGCCGGCCACGACCCGCGCCGCCGCCGAGGCGCTCACCGACACACCGCCCGTCGTCCCCGCCCGCATGAAGGGCCTCGACCTCGGCCCCGCCTGCGCGCAGTGCGGCGGCATGATGCAGCGCACGGGCTCCTGCTACACGTGCTCGAGCTGCGGGAACAACACCGGCTGCGGCTGAGTGTGACGTGTCTGTTGAGTGCTCGTGACGCGGGTCTTCTAGCGCGGTGACATGCTGATCCGGGACGGTCCAGTCTCGGGTCAGCCTCGGCGCTCGACGCGCGCGAGCCACTCAGCGACGAGGGCGCGCAGAAGCTGCGGCTGCTCATGGGGCAGGGCGTGTCCGGCGTCGTCGACGACGGCGAGCGAGGCGCGTGGGTAGTGGTCGACGAGGTCGGCGGCGGCGGCGTACCCGACCGTCGAGTCCAGCCGCCCGGCCACGACCAGCGTGGGACCCGCGTATGCCGGCCCGTGACCTGGGGCGAGCGTCCACCGCTCGCCGATTCGCTCGAGCGCTGCCTCGTCGACGAGCGCGGCGGCAGGGGCGACGTGGCGTTCGTAGCGCTCGAGCATCTCCGGGGTCTGGATCACGAAGTAGCTGCGGAAGTCGTCGTCACCGATCTCACCCGAGCCGGCGACGACCTGATGCTCTGGGACATCGCGCAGGCCCGCCAGCAACGGACAGACCAGGGCGAGGCCGGCAACCTGCGCCGGCCGCTTCGCGGCGAACGCCTGCGCGTAGTAGGCGCCCGCCGAGTGACCGATGAGGAGGGGCGCGGTCCCGCCGGTGACCTCGTCGGCGAAGCCGATCAGCGTGTCGAGGACGTCGTCCGCGCTGCGCAGCGCTTCGGGAGCCGCCGTCCGGCCCATGCCGGGGAGGTCGGGATAGATCCGCCGCACCCCCGCCACGCCGTCGAACGCCGGCTCGAAGCACGCCTCCGTCTCGCGGTGGTCGACGCCGGCGCCGTGGAGCACCAGCGCGGGTCGACCGGCCCCGTGCTCCACGTAGTGGACCGCTACCTCGCCCGCCCGGATCTCCATCCCGGCAACCTAGCGGCGCGCGGCGAGGAAGGAGCGGACCCCGACTCCGATGTAGACCGCGAGCAGCACGAACGTGATCGTGCTCACGACGACCGCCAGCGGACGCTCGGCGTCGCCCTGCAGGAGCTCACCGAGCTTGAGCACGTTCATGGACGTGCCGGCAAGCCCCAGCAGCGCGACCAGCAGCGCGAGATGGACGCCCAGCTTCGGGTTGCGCATCGCCAGCAGGCCGCAGGCGGCCAGGACGGCGCCGAGGATCGAGGGGATCAGGGCCGTCCAGCTCTTGAACCCGGACGCGACGTAGCCGACGAGCCCCAGCGCGATCAGGACCTGACCTAGGACAAGGGTTCTTCTGGGCAACTGAGCGTCTCCTTCGGTCTGTCCGGCGTGGCGGGCGGCGGGCGTGATCTCCCTCTCGAACAAATACCACCTGGACGATTGGTCGGCGTCGCTGGGCCGAACGGAGCGCCCGGACAGCTGGAAGGCGTTCGGCAGTCGGAGCGGGGGGGGTGCCGAGCCTCGGCCACGCGCCCGGTCGGGGACGGCCCCGCCGGGCACGGCGCGCCACCTCGCTGCGCCGCGAGCGCGCGGCGCGGTGCGGACGAGCCGTACGGAGCGCCGGCAACGTCACGGACGACCTCGCTGCCGAGGGCGATCCCGCCTCCGGGTCGAGGTCGTCCGTGCGTGACGCGGCTGCTGGGTCAGGGCATGCGGCTGCCGTAGCGCGCCCGGCCGTCGCCGTCCGGAGGGCTGCTGATCCAGGTCGCCGACGGCGCGGCGGCGGCATCGAGCGCGAGGCGCGGTCCGCCGACGTGCCCGACCTCGGAGACGTCCTCGATCGTCGGTGCGCCCTCGGCCGGCAGCCGCGCCGCGACGACCCGTGCGGTCGCCGGATCGGCGCCGCTCAGCGACGGCGCGGTGCTCCAGGCGAGGGTCGCGGCGCCCAGCGGGTCGGTGGCGCTGACGGCGAGGTCGCCGACGGCGCCGTCGGCCGCCAGCTCGACGGGAGCTGCGAAGCGCCCGTCCGCGCCGGCTCGCGCCGTTCGCACGGGGAAGCTCGCAACGGCTCCCGGTGCCTGCGGCGGCTGGACCGACGTCCACGCCAGCTGGGCGCCGCCGTCGCCGCGCGCCGCGAGCACCAACCGACCGGGGGACCGCCACGCGGCGCCTCCGTCGTCGAGCCCTTGCAGCTCGGCGAACTGGCCGCCGCGCGGAGCGCTGCGGGCAAAGACGCGATAGGGCTCGTTGGCCTCCTCGCCGCCGTCCTGCGTGCCCCAGGCGACGTACAGGCGCCCGTCGTGGCCGACCGCCGGCGCCGCATCGGTGACGCCGCTCGCCGGACCGACGTCGATGACGCCGCCGTAGTCGCCGCCGGCGCGGTGCACGCGAACCTCGACACGCCGCGAGCCGCCGTCGGCGGGGGCGTGCTGATAGGCGAGCAGCAGGTCGCCCTGCGGGCCGAACGACAGGGCCGGCGCGGTGGAGACCCCGCTGCCGCGAAGCGTGACGGGCGCGCCGAAGCTGCCGCCGGCGGGGCGCAGGGCCACGCGCAGCTGCCGGCGATCGGCGTCGCGCTCGATCCACGCGACCGCGACGTCGCCGCGCGGGCTGGCGGCGATCACCGGCAGGCCGGACGCCTCGAGCGGGACGTCCGCGGCGATCGGGCGCGTGTCGCCCAGGTCGCCGCTGGTGCGACCGTAGGAGACGCCGACGTCGGCGACGGGCGCGCCCTGCGAGCCGCCGCTCTGGCGAACCCGCAGCAGCGCGGCGCGCGTCTTGGCGTAGCGCACCGGCCGCGCCGCGAGGTCGTCGATCCTGCGAGACGGCCCGAAGCCTTGCTGGCCCGGCGGCCGCACGGCGACAAGGGCGGGCGCGACCAGCGGCGTGGGCTCGTCGGCGCCGAGAGGTGGTCGCCAGGCGGACAGCGTGAAGCCGTCGTCGCCGACGACGTGGCCGAGGTTGGCAGCGGCGGGGGAGCCGACGTCGGTCGGCTCCTGCCACGGCGCCGCGCCGGCCGCCGCGGGAACGGCGAGGCCGGCGCAGACGGCCGCGGAGCTGATGAGAGCAGTGATTGGTCGCATACCAAGGCAACGAGACGGCGCGCCAGAGGTCGCGGTCGGATCTGCGCTTCGCCTCCGGCCTGCCGGGCGACGAACGACGTGCGAGGCGTGCCGGCCATCGGCCCGTCGCGCGGGGATGACGATGCGAGGCGGTGACCGAGCCGAGCCGAGCCGAGCCGACCCGAGCACGCTCATGACATCGGCCCGTCGCGCGTGATGGCGATGCGAGGGGCTCCAGCCGCCGGAACGTCCGGGAGGCCGCCTCGCCCGGCCCCGCGCGACGGCGGTCAGTCCCTGACCGGGGCGTAGCTGAGGTTCAGCACGCCGGACCCGAAGGTCTCCGCGCGCAGGAGCTCGAGGGGGATCGTCGGCTCATCGGGCGCGAAGAGCCGGGCGAGGCCGGCGCCGACGGCGATCGGGTGCACGAGCAGGTTGAGCTCGTCCAGCAGTCCCTCCCGCAGCAGCCAGCGCACGGTGGTGGCGCAACCGGACATCGAGATGTCGCCCCCGTCCCGCGCCTTGAGGTCGGTCAGCTTGCGGGCCACGTCGCCGCCGATGATCTCCGAGTTCTCCCATTGCGCCGTCTGCAGGCTGTCGGAGACGACGTACTTCTTGATCGAGTTGAGCACGTCGCCGAACGGCTCGTCGGCATGCTCGGGCCAGTAGGCGGCCCACTCGTCGTAGAGCACGCGGCCCATCAGGACGGCGTCCGTGGTCGCGAAGCCGGCGGCGACGGCGGCGCCCATCTCGTCGTCGAAGTACGGGAAGTGCCACTGGTCGGGCGACTCGACGACACCGTCGAGCGAGATGAAGAAGCTGGACGTGATCTTGCGCATTGCGAACCTCCTGTTGATGGTGAGTGAGCGATTGGGAACACGGGCACGACGGGGTCGGTCAGCGGCGCCTCGAGCGCTTCCCGGGCCGGTAGACCGACAGTGCCGTCGATACGGCGAGCGCCGCGACGTTGAACGCGGCCCCGAGGATGAGCGGCGCCGCGGCGCCGGATGGGTCGTGTATGAGACGGTCGGCGTTGGGGCCGATCAGCAGCGCGCCGGAGAGGATCGCGGCGACGAGCAGCCCGAGCTTGGTCGTGACCCAGGGGTAGCGAACGAGACCCCACTTGCCGCCGACCGCGAGCGCGATGCCGCTGAGCAGCGCGGTGAAGCTGAGCGGGATCCCGAAGACGAGGCCCGAGGTCGACGCGAAGCGGTAGGCCGCCGAGGCGAGCTCGGGGTCGTCGGTGCTTGCGCCCGTGACGGCGAGCAGCAGGACCGAGGCCGAAGCGCCGAGCAGCGCGACCGACGAGATGATGTGCACGACGAGCAGCGCGCGGCGGGCTCCCGGTGCCAGGCGGCGGCGCGGTGGCGCCGTCCGGCCCCGGCCCGTCGTCGCCGCGGACGCGGCGATGTTCGAGGACATGACTGGGCTCCCTCCGGAGGACGTGGTGGCAGTCATTGGGATGCGATCGCGTCGAGGACGTCGGGACGGGCGGCTCGCCGCGCTGGGCGCAGGCTCGCGAGCATCCCCGCGACCGCGCCCGCGATGAGCACGACGGCGAGCTGACCGACCGGCGCGGAGAACGCGCTGAGCGCCGCGTCGTCGGCCGTCGCCCGCACGAGGCCCCAGCCGAGGAACACCCCGAGCGACAGGCCGCCGAGCGTCCCGAACACCGCGATGACCAGCGACTCGCCGCGGATCATCGAGCGCAGCTGGCGCCGGCTCGCGCCGACCGCCCGCAGCAGCCCGAGCTCGCGCGTGCGCTCGTGGATCGAGAGCGACAGCGTGTTCGCGATCCCCATCAGCGCGACGACGATCGCCAGCAGCAGCAGGACGTAGACGATCCCGAGCAGCGCGTCGATCCCGCCCGCGGAGGCCGCGACGAACTCCGCGCGGGTCTGCACGTCGGGGCTGCCGTCGGCGCGCGCGGCGCGCTGCACGGCGTCTCGCGCCACCTGCACGCCGACGCCGTCCGCGACGCTGAGGAACACGACGGTGTCGAGATCCTGGCTCGCGTGCGGCGCCCACGCGCCGCGGCTCATCAGCACGCTGCCCGTGAGCTGCTCGTTGTCGTAGATCGCGCCGACGGTGAACGCGTCGCGCGTCTCGTCGGCGAACGTCAGCGGCACGCGCGAGCCCACCCGCCAGCCGTTGTCCTCGGCGAACGAGCGCGACACCGCGAGCTCGCGGTCGCCCAGCCCGCCGAGCGAGCCGGCCGAGACGTCGAGGTCGGCAACGCGCGCGAGCGCGTCCGGGTCGGCGATCGTCAGCTGCTCGCTGGAGCCGGCGATCCGCGCCGCCCCCTGGCCGAGGCCGACCGCCTCGCCGATCTCCGACAGCGCGGCGACGCGCTCCCCCAGCCGCGGGTTCAGCGCGCCGCCGCCGAAGCCCGGCGTCGCGATCGCCAGCTCGCCGCCGAAGCCGCGCCCGGTGCTGTCCTGGATCGACGACTTCAGCGATCCGGCGAAGACCGTGAAGAGGCTGACGACGGCGACGCCGACCATCAGCGCCGCGGCCGTCGCGGCGGTGCGCCGCGGGCTGCGCGTCGCGTTGTCGCGCGCCAGGTGGCCGGCGATCCCGCCGAGCCGCGGCAGCGGCGCGCCGAGCAGCCCGGCGACCGGGCCGGCGACGAGCGGCCCGCAGGCGAGCATCCCGCCGAGCGTCAGCACCGAGCCGAGCGCCGTGACGACGGCGCCGCCGCCGGCGAGCGCGCCGACCAGCACGGCGACGA
>JAUYGN010000085.1 GCA_030690545.1 Solirubrobacteraceae bacterium | reverse complement strand
GAATGCGCAGCGTCGTCGATCCGGTGCCGGCGCGGAACGTCGCGCGGCGCACGCTGGCCCAGCGCCGGCCGGCGCGGCGCTCGAGCGTGACGTGCACGCGCGCCGGCTCCGACAGCCGGATCGCGAAGCGGGCGCCCAGCGCAGGCGTGCCGTTGCGCGCCGTCGCGCGCAGCACCGGCGCCGTCGTGTCGGTCGCCTGCTCGCAGCGCGCGTCGGCGCTGCGCTCCTCGCCGCCGCCACCGGCGAACGCCAGCCGCGCGCGGAACGTCCAGTGCCCGGCGGCGTTGCAGGGTCCCGCCGCGAGCCCGCGCCGGAGGTCGAATGCCGCCCGCGTGACGACGACGCTGCCGCCGCCGGCGACCTGCGCGGCCGCGCTGAGATCGAACGTGATGAGCGGCCCCGCGGGGGCCGGGCGCGCCGTCAGCGCGCCGGGCACGACGATCGCGAGCGTCGCCGGCTGCGTCACGCGCAGGTACATCAGCAGCGTGTCGCCGGGGCCGCGGAACAGGCTCAGCTCGTCGGTCGAAGCGGGGATCCGCAGTGCGCCCGTGACGTAGACGAACGATGCGCTGCCGCTGCCGAGCCTCGAGCTCGCCGGGCATGCCGCGGGCCCGCGGCCCGCGAGGTCGGCGCGCGCGCACGGCGTCGTGCCGGCGAGCGCCCGCGCGAACCCGTCGGGCATCGCGATCGTCAGCCCGCGCAGCGCCGCTGGGAGCGTGCCGGGCGCGTCGCCGGCGAAGCTCGCGCGGACGGCGATCGTGATCGGCGCCGGCGCGGCTGTCGTGCCGCCGGTCGCGGGCCGGACCTCAACGCTGAAGGAGGTCGCCGCGAGGGCCTCGCCGGTGCTCGCCACGCAGACCACGCACGCCATGAGGGTGGTGACCAGCACGAGCGCGATCCGGCGTGGCGATGTCCGTGTGGCGTCGAGCATGGGCGCTCCTCGTGTTCGTGACGATGGCCGCCCGCTCCGGCGAGCCGTTCGCGCAGAACCTACTGCGCGGCGTTCACGCTCGCGGCGGCTCCGGGTACCGTGCGCCTGCCGTCGCCTCACCCATGGCATGCGGGCCTGCCGAATGCGGCCGGCAGCCAGCGTAAAGGCATCCTGACGATCTGGTTGAGGTACGGTTAGCAGTCGTGACGACGTCGGCGACTTCCGCTGAGCCGCCCGCCGACGACCTGCATCTGGCCCGTCAGCACAGGCGCGAGTCGTCGGCGCGGACGTACTCGCGCCGGCTGCCGGTCACGCTCGTCGCCGGCGAGGGCGTCCACGTCCGCGACAGCACCGGCCGCACGTACGTCGACTGCCTCGCGGGTGCCGGCGCGCTCGCGCTCGGGCACGCCCATCCAGCCGTCGTCGGGGCGCTGCGGGCAGCGCTCGACACAGCCGCCCCGCTGACGACGCTCGACCTCGACACCCCGCTGCGCGACGCCTTCGTGCAGACGCTCTTCGAGGTGCTGCCGCCGTCGCTGCGCGGCGGGCGGATCCAGTTCTGCGGCCCGACCGGCGCCGACGCGGTCGAGGCGGCGTTCAAGCTCGCCCGCACGGCGATGGGTCGCAGCGGGGCGATCGCGTTCGGCGGCGCCTACCACGGGATGACGCAGGGCGCGCTCGCGCTGTCGGGCGCACACGGCCCGAAGGCGGCGCTCGGCGCGCTCGGCGGCGACGTCCAGCACCTGCCGTTCCCGGCCGCCTACCGCTGCCCGTTCGGCGCCGGCGGTGAGCGCGGCGCCGAGCTCTGCGGCCGCGCGCTGCGCTGGGCGCTGACCGACACGCACAGCGGCATCCTGCCGCCGGCGGCGATCTTCGTCGAGCCGGTCCAGGGCGAGGGCGGGGTGCACCCCGCGCCGGCCTCGTTCGCGCGCACGCTGCGCGGCGCCGCCAGCGAGGCGGGCGCCGTGCTCGTCGCCGACGAGGTCCAGACCGGCCTCGGGCGCACCGGCGCGCTGTGGGCCTCGGACGAGGTCGGCCTGGACCCCGATGTGCTCGTGCTCTCCAAGGCGATCGGCGGCGGCCAGCCGCTGGCGATGATCGTCTACCGCGACGAGCTCGACGCTTGGGAGCCGGGCGCGCATGCGGGGACCTTCCGCGGCAACCAGCTCGGGCTCGCGGCGGGCGCGGCGACGATCCGCCACGTCGTCGACCACGGGCTCGCCGAGCACGCCGCGGCGATCGGCGAGCGGCTGCTCGATGGCCTGCGCGAGCGGACCACGGGCCTGCCGGTCGTCGGCGACGTGCGCGGGCGCGGGCTGATGGTCGGCGTCGAGCTCGTCGATCCCGAGCGGACCGACGCCGACGGTGTGCCGCTGCCCGACGGCGCCCTCGCGACGGCCGTCCAGCGGGCGATGCTCGAGCTCGGCGTGATCGTCGAGATCGGCGGGCGCGACGGTGCCGTCGTGCGCTTCCTGCCGCCCCTGATCGTGCAGGCCGAGCACGTCGATCAGGTCGCGAACGCCTTCGGCAAGGCCGTCTGGAGCGCATGGAGGGCGCGGTGAGCGCGTCGCGCAACGGTCTGCCCAAGCGGCCTGCCGCGGATGTGGGTGAGACGACCGCGGAGGTCGTCGAGGCCGCGCCGGACTTCCTGACCGCCGATCCGCGCTCGCACGCGCAGCTGCGAAGGGTCGCCCTCGCGACCGCCGACGCGGTCGCCGCCGCCCGCCTGCAGGACCAGCCCTTCTCCGGCGCCGATCCGGCGCAGCTGGCGGCGGCGATCGCGACGATCGATCCGTGCCCGGACGACGGCGTCGCGCTCGACGAGCTGCTCGCGCAGCTGCGCGACGCGGTGCTGGCCCACGGCGTCCACGTCTCCGATCCGCGCTGCGCGGCGCACCTGCACTGCCCGACGCTGCTGACCGCTGCCGCCGCCGAGCTGGCCATCGGCGTGACGAACCAGTCGCTGGACTCCTACGACCAGGCGCCGGCGGCGACGCTCGTCGAGGACCATCTCGTGCGCTGGCTGGCCGCGACGCTCGGCTTGTCCGGGGGCTCCGGGGTGCTGACGAGCGGCGGCACCGCCTCGAACCTGCTCGGGCTGCTGCTCGCGCGCGAGCGCGCGGGCGCCCGCGCGGCCGCTCACGGCGCGGGCGTCGGAGGGCTGCCGCCCGAGCACGTGCGCTGGCGGATCGTCGCCTCGGCCGCGGCGCACGACAGCATCCGCCGCTGCGCGGCCGTGCTCGGTCTCGGGACGGGCTGTGTCACCGCGGTCGCGACCGACGACGCCGGGCGGATCGATCTCGGCGCGCTCGACGCGGAGCTCGCGGCGCTGGCGAGCGCGGGCCTCGAGCCGATCGCGATCGTCGCGACGGCGGGCACGACCGACCTCGGCGCGATCGACCCGCTGGCGCCGATCGCCGAGCGGGCGCGCGCCTGCGGCGCCTGGCTGCACGTCGACGCCGCGCTCGGCTCGGGCCTCGCGCTGTCGCCGCGGCTGGCGCCGCTGCTGGACGGCATCGAGCTCGCCGACTCGATCACCGCCGACCTGCACAAGCTGTGGTTCATGCCGATCGGGGCCAGCGCGCTGCTCGTGCGCGACGTCGCGCTGCTGGCCGCCGTGCACCATCACAGCGACTACCTCAACCGTCCCGAGGACGAGGTCGACGGCGTACTGAACCTCGTCGGGCGCTCGCTGGACACGTCGCGGCGCTTCGACGCGCTGAAGATCCTCGTCGGCCTGCGCAGCACCGGCCGGCTGCGGATGGCCGCGATGGTCGAGCGGCTCGTCGCGCTGGCGGCCGGCGCGGCGCGCGCGGTCGACGCGCACGACGAGCTCGAGCTGCTCGCCGAGCCGTCGACGGTGACCGTCGTCTTCCGCTGGCGGCCGGGGGGCGGCGAGGCGCCGCTGCCCGACGATCTGATCGACGCCGTCAACGTCGCGGCGCAGCGCGCGCTGCTTCGCTCGGGCCGCGCGATCGTCGGGCGCACGCGACTGCACGGCCGGGTCGCCCTGAAGCTCACGTTCGTCAATCCGCTCGCCCGCGAGTCCGACGTGGGCGAGCTGCTGGACCTGGTCGCCGAGGCCGGCCGCGCGGCCGCGCGGGCCGGGGTCGCCGTGCGATGACGATGACCGAATCCGAGCGGGCCTCGCGGGGCACGTCGGCCGCGCGCGACGCGGCCGTCGCCGCGGCGACCGAGACGCTGCTGAACTGCTACCTGCGGGAGGGCGGCGAGTGGCAGGCGCTGCCCGCCGCCGAGGCCGGCGATCGGGCGCAGCCGGGCGACACGCACGTCGCGCTGCTGGCGCTGCGCGATCGGCGCCGGACGCTGCTGGCCGGCGTGCGCTACCTGTCGCCGACGCAGCGCCACCGCTTCCGGCTGCCGGTGATGCTCGCGGTCGACGGCGGACAAGCGGTCCCCGTGACGCTCGACACGCTGGCCGCGCTGCTCGTCGAGCAGCTCGGCGGTGCCGAGCGCGCCGCCGGCGGCGCGGACGCGATCGGCGCGGGCAGACGCGATGGCGGACGCGTCGCGCCGGATCCCGCTCCGCTGCTGGAGCGGCTGCACGCGAGCGTCGCCGCCGTCGCGTCGTTCCTGACCGCCCGCGACGGCGAGGTCGACGCGCTCTGGAGCGCCGCGCCGCTGAGCTTCGTCGAGAGCGAGCAGGCGCTGCTGCTCGGCCACATGCTGCACCCGACGCCGAAGAGCCGCACGGAGATGAGCGCCGCGCAGCAGCGTGCCTACTCGCCCGAGGCCGGCGCGCGCTTCGCGCTGCACTGGCTCGCCGTCGACGCCGGGCTCGTCGAGCACGACAGCGCGACGGGGACGCCGGCGCCGCAGCTTGCCGAGCGCCTGCTGCGCGACGACCCCGCCGTCGACGAGGCCGCGCTCGACGCGGCGCTGGCGGGCCTCGGCGAGCGCGTGCTGATTCCGGCCCATCCGTGGGAGCTCGCCCACCTGCGCGAGCGCGACGCGGTCGCCGCCGCGCTGCTCGCCGACGGCGCGATCGTCGACCTCGGTCCGCTCGGCGGCGCGGTCGCGCCGACGTCGTCGCTGCGCACGGTCCACGGCGCCGGCTGGCCGTATCAGCTGAAGTTCTCGCTGCACGTGCGCGTGACGAACTCGATGCGGGTGACGCTGCCCAAGGAGCTGCGCCGCGCGGTCGAGGCGGCGCGCCTGCTGCAGACCGAGGTCGGCGCGCAGGCGGCACGGCTCGCGCCGGACTTCGTGATGCTGCAGGACCCCGCGTACCTCGCGGTGCGCCACGGCGGGGAGCTGATCGACGGGCTCTCGGTGCTGCTGCGCGACAATCGCTGGCCGGCCGCTTCGCGGGCCGACGTGAGCGCGCTGACGACGCTCTGCCAGGACCATCCGTACGGCGGGCGCAGCCGGATCGGACAGCTCGTCGCGACGATCGCGCGGCGCGAGCAGCGCAGTGAGCCGCAGGTCGCGCGGGCCTGGTTTCAGCGCTACGGCGAGGTCGTGCTCGTGCCGCTCCTGCGCCTCTTCGGCGAGCTCGGCCTGTGCATGGAGCCCCATCAGCAGAACGTCCTGCTCGAGCTGGAGGCGGGCTGGCCGGCGCGCGCCGTCTACCGCGACAGCCAGGGCTACTTCCATCGCGAGGCGGCGCACGACGACATCACGGCGATCGTGCCGGGCATCGGCGAGGACAGCGAGTCGATCTTCCCCGAGGCGCTCGCCGACGAGCGGCTCGTCTACTACCCGTTCGTCAACAACGCGCTCGGCGTGATCAACGCGCTCGGGGTCGCCGGCTGCCTCGACGAGCACCTGCTGCTCGCCGACCTCCGGGCGCTGCTCGAGCGCGAGCGGGCTCGCGGCGCGAGGTACCCGGCGACGCTGCTCGATCGGCTGCTCGACGACCCGACCTGGCCATGCAAGGCGAACCTGCGCACTCGCCTGCACGACATGGACGAGCTGATCGGCGACATCGCCGATCAGTCGGTCTACGTGACGATCGCCAACCCGCTGCGCGAGGGGGCGGCATGACGACGGCGATCTCGTTTCGCCGGCTCGACGTCGAGGCCGACCTCGCGCTCGTCCACGGCTGGATGCAGGAGCCGCACGTCGTCCCGTGGTGGGAGCTCGCCGGTCCGCCCGAGCGCGTGCGCGACTACCTGTGCGCACAGGCCGCGCGAGACCACCTGGACTGCTGGATCGCGAGCGACGACGGGCGACCGTTCGCGTATGTCGAGACGTACGTCGCGTCCGACGACCCGCTCGGCGCGCACTATCCCGTGCAGCCCGGCGACCGCGGATTTCACCTCCTCGTCGGCCCGCCCGAGCTGCTCGGCACCGGCGTCGCGCGGCGGCTCGTGCGACATCTCGTGACGTTCCTGCTCGACCAGTTCGGGATCACGCGCGTCGTCTGCGAGCCCGACGTCCGCAACCGGCGGATGGTCGCGTTCTGCCGCGCGCTGGGCGGAGAGCAGCTCGCGACGTTCGACTTCGACGGCCGTCGCGTCGCGCTGTTCGGCTGGACCGAGCAGCCCGAGGTGGCCGCCGCATGACGCGGTTCGAGCACGACGTCGTCGGCGTCGGCATCGGCCCCTTCAACCTCGGCCTCGCGGCGCTGCTGGACGGCGTCGACGAGCTCGACGCGCGCTTCTTCGACGGCAAGCCGCAGTTCGCCTGGCATCCGGGGCTGATGCTCGACGAGGCCGAGGTTCAGGTGCCGTTTCTCGCCGACCTCGTGACGCTCGCCGACCCGACGAGCCCGTACTCGTTCCTCGCCTACCTGCACGCGCGCGGGCGCCTGTACCGCTTCTACTTCCACGAGCAGCTGCACGTCCTGCGGCGTGAGTTCGACGCGTACTACCGCTGGGTCTCGCAGCGGCTTGCGAGCTGCTCCTTCGGGGCCCGCGTCACGGAGGTCGCGGCCGCGCCGGCCGGCGGCTGGAGCGTGCGCTTGGAGGACGGTGCCGAGCACCGTGCCCGGGCGGTCGTGCTCGGCGTCGGCGGGGTGCCGGTGGTGCCGGACTGCGCGCGGCCGCTGTGCGGCGACGACGTCGTGCACACGGCCGACTATGCGGGGGCGCGCGAGCGGGCGCTGCGCGCGGCGCGGGTGACCGTGCTCGGCTCCGGCCAGAGCGCGGCCGAGGTCGTCGCCGACGTGCTCGACCACGCTCCCGCGGCGCGCCTGGACTGGTTCACGCGCAGTGCGGGCTTCCTGCCGATGGAGTACTCCAAGCTCGGTCTCGAGCACTTCTCACCGGAGTACGTTGCGCACTTCCACGGCCTGCCCGAGGAGCGCCGCGACGCGCTGCGCGCCGGACAGGACCTGCTCTACAAGGGCATCGCGGCGGAGACGAGCGCGCGGATCTTCGACGCGCTGTACCGGCGCAGCATCGACGGCGCGGAGCCGAACGCCGGCTATGCGGCCCGTTGCGAGCTGCGCGAGCTGGGCCGTTCGGCCGGTGGTGCGCTGCGCCTCGTCCTGCACCACC
Organism: Solirubrobacteraceae bacterium; assembly: GCA_030690545.1. Classification (GTDB taxonomy): domain Bacteria; phylum Actinomycetota; class Thermoleophilia; order Solirubrobacterales; family Solirubrobacteraceae; genus CADCVQ01. The sequence continues at coordinate 7,735 of JAUYGN010000085.1, read as the reverse complement.
TCGACGAGGACGTCTCGTTCACGCACGAGACCGACGTGCTCGTGCTCGGCACCGGCTATCGCGACGCGCCGCTGCCCGTGCCGGCGCTCGCCGAGCTCGCGGTGCTCGACGCGCACGGCCGGCCGGTGATCGAGGCCGACTTCCGCGTCCGCCTGCGCGACGGTGCCGGCGAGCGCGCGCTGTTCGTCCAGAACGCCGAGCTGCACAGCCACGGCGTCGGCGCGCCGGACCTCGGCCTCGGCGCGCACCGCAACGCGGTGATCGTCAACGCGCTGTGCGGGCGCGAGGTCTACGCCGTCCGCGAGCGCAACGTCTTTCAGACGTTCGGCGCGCCGGGCGGTGCGGGAGCGGCGGCGCGCACCGGCGGCTCAGGCGCCGGCGGGATCCACGCCGCATGACGGACGCGCGCCCAGCGGGCGGCATGGCGGCCCCGCCCGGCGGCGTGCCGGAGACGGGCGACATCGCGGCCGCGCTCGGCGATGCGCCGGGAGCCGACGGCGCCACGGCGCCGCTCGTCGCGGCGCTCACCCGCGAGCGCTGGGAGCACGTCAACCGCGAGCTGATCGCCAAGCTGCTGACCGAGCTCGCCTACGAGGACGTGCTCGCGCCGAGCTTCGCCGAGCTGCCCGACGGACGCCGCGCGTTCGAGCTCGCGCTCGGCTCGCGGCTGACGCTGCGCTACGAGGGGCACCGGCGCCCGCTCGGCGACTGGCGCGTCGAGCCGGCCTCGCTGCGCGCGCGCCTCGACGGCGCCGACGTCGCGCTGCCGGATGCCGCCGACGTCGTCGGGATCGGCGCGCCCGCCGTCGGCGCCGACCCGTCGACGGCCGCCGGGCTCGTCCAGGAGATCGCGATGACGGCGCTCGCCGACGTGCTCGGCGCTGCGCGCGGGCGCCCCGCCGTCGAGCTGCTCGACCTCGATCCGCTGCAGCTCGAATGCGAGATGCGCGGCCACCCGTGGATCGTCGCGAGCAAGGGGCGGCTCGGCTTCGGCGCCAGCGATCTGCTCGCCTATGCGCCCGAGGCGGCTGCGCCGGTCCGGCTCGGCTGGCTCGCGGCGTCGCCCGCGCTGGCCGAGGCGCGCTGCGTCGACGGCCTCGACCACGCGACGGTCGTGCGCGAGTAGGTCGGCGGCGACGGCTGGGCGCAGCTGCGCTCGCGCGCCGCTGCGGCCGGTCTCGATCCCGACGCGGCGATCTACCTGCCCGTCCACCCGTGGCAGTGGGAGCATCGCGTGCTCACGCTGCACGCCGGCGCGATCGCGCGCGGCGAGCTCGTGGCGCTCGGCGCGCTCGGGCAGCGCTACCTGCCGGGTCAGTCGATCCGCACGCTCGCCGACGTCGATCACCCCGAGCGCCGTCACCTCAAGCTCGCGCTGTCGATCCTCAACACGTCGACCTATCGCGGCCTGCCGCGTGGCCGCACGCTCGCGGCGCCGGCGCTGACGCAGTGGTTCACGGCCGTCTGCGCGGCCGACCCGTTCCTGCGCGAGACGGGGCTCGTGCTGCTCGGCGAGGTCGCCAGCGCGAGCGTCGCGCACTCGGCGTTCGAGGCGATCGCCGGCGTGCCCTACCAGCACACCGAGATGCTCGGCGCGATCTGGCGCGAGCCGGTGGCGCCATGCCTGCGCGCGGGCGAGCGGGCGATCACGATGGCGGCGCTGATCCACCGCGACGCCGACGGGGTCTCGTTCGCGGAGCTGCTGATCGCTCGCAGCGGCCTGGACGCCGGAGCCTGGGTGAAGCGCCTGCACGAGGTGACGCTGCCGCCGCTGCTGCACGTGCTGTACCGCTTCGGCGCGACGTTCTCGCCGCACGCGCAGAACTGCCTCGTCGTGCTGCGCGACGACGTGCCGGCGCGGCTCGTCGTCAAGGACTTCGTCGACGACGCGATGATCAGCTCCGAGGCGCTGCCCGAGCTGGCGGACATGCCGGCCGACGTGCGCGCGGCGCTCGGCGAGGGCCTCGAGGCGACGCTGCTCGCACAGTGGATCCAGTCGGGCCTGCTCGTCTGCGTGCACCGCTATCTCGCCGAGATCCTCGACGAGCGGACGGGCTACCCCGAGCGCGCGTTCTGGGGCGCCGCCGAACGCGCCGTCGCCGTCTACCAGGAGCGCTTCGAGGACGAGCTCGGGCCGCGCTTCGGCCTCTTCGACTTCGAGGCGCCGGCGTTCGTCAAGCTCTGCCTCAACCGCGTGCGGATCCTCGGCCGCGGCTACGCCGACGACCCCGAGCGACCGGTCGCCTCGGCGTCGGGCTGGATCGACAACCCGCTGGCGCCCGCGCGCGAGGCGGCGCGATGATGATCGACCTCGGTGGTCGGACTGCTGTGTGGCAGCTTTGGGGCTATATCCGCCCAATAGCTGCCACGCACCGTGCCCGACTCGGCGTCGGGTCGGCTCCGGGACGCGCTTGTGCCGCGGGGAGGTCTGGATCGTGATCGGTCCGCCGCCCGCGGTGCCGCTGCTGACCGAGCTGACGGCGTACGCCGAGCACGAGCCGGCGCTCGACCGCCGCCTGTGGGCGCGGCCCGTCGTCCCCGAGCACGACACCGACCTCGTCTGGGCCTGGATGCAGCGCCCGCACGTCGCCGAGTTCTGGGAGATGGCGTGGCCGCGCGACTGGATCGCCGACTACCTCGCCGCGCAGGTCGCCGACGACGCGCGCAGCCCGTTCCTCGGCTTCGTCGACGAGCTGCCGGTCGGCTACGTCGAGGTCTACGACCCGGCGCGGGACGTCCTGGGCGCGCACGCGCCGGTGCTGCCCGGCGACCTCGGCGCGCACGTCCTGATCGGCGACGAGGAGCACCTCGGGCGCTTCAGCGTCGCGCTCGGCCGCGCGACGGTGCGGATGCTCTTCAAGCGCCCCGGCGTGCTGCGGATCGTCGGCGAGCCCGACGTGCGCAACGAGAACTTCCTCTCGCTGCTGGCCTTCCTCGGCTTTCGCAAGCATGCCGAGATCGATCTGCCCGACAAGCGCGCCGCCTTCATGGTCTGCGAGCGCGCGGACTTCGAGCGGCTCGTCAGCCGCCGGCGGCGGGTGACGCGGTGACGCCGCCCTGCGTGCTCGAGCTGGCCGGCGTCGTGAAGTCCCACACGCGCGAGCGGCGCGCGCTGGACGGGGTGCAGCTCGCGGTCCACGCCGGCCGCGTGACCGCGCTGCTCGGTCCCAACGGCGCCGGCAAGAGCACGCTCGTCTCGCTCGCCGCCGGGCTGACGCGCCCCGACGCGGGCACCGTCCGCGTGCTCGGCGAGGACCCCGCGGGGCGCGGCGCGCAGGCGCTGCGCCGCCGGATCGGGCTCGCACCGCAGGAGATCGGCGTCTACCCGCAGCTGTCGGTGACGACGAACCTGCGCTGCTTCGCCGAGCTGTACGGGCTGCGTCCGCGCGCCGCCCGCGCTCGCGCGGCCGAGCTGCTCGAGCCGTTCGCGCTGAGCGAGCTCGGCGACCGCCCCGCCGGGCGGCTGTCGGGCGGCGAGCAGCGCCGGCTGCACGCGGCGATCGCGCTCGTCAACCGTCCCGCGCTCGTGATCCTCGACGAGCCGACCGCGGGCGCCGACCCGTCGACGCGCGAGCACATCCTGCGGGCCGTCCGCGACCTCGCCGGGGGCGGGACGGCGGTCGTCTACACGACGCACTACCTGCCCGAGGCCGAGCGTCTGGATGCCGACATCGCGCTGCTCGAGCACGGTCGCGTGATCGCGCGCGGCTCGGTCGCGGAGCTGATCGCGCGCCATGTCGCGCCGCTGGCGGGCGACGGCCGACCAGCGACGCTGGAGAGCGTCTACCTCGCGCTGACCGGGCGCGGCACGGTCGAGCCCGACGCCGAGCCGGCGGCGCTGCCGTGAGCTCGCTGCGGGCGATCGTCCGCATCGAGCTGCGCGTGCTGCGCCACGACCCGGTGCCGCTCGTGCTGCTGATCGGGATGCCGATCGTGCTGATGGTGCTGCTCAGCCAGTCGCTCGGCCGCGTGCTGCTGTTCGAGGGCTACGACGACGCGCCGGGGTCGATGCACACCGCGCCCGGCATGGCCTGCCTGTTCGGCTTCTTCTCGGTCGCGATCGTCGGCTTCGCGATCTTCCGCGAGCACGGCTGGCGCACCTGGCCGCGGCTGCGCGCCGCCGGCGTGGGCGGCCGGGCGCTGCTGGCCGGCAAGCTCGCCGTGCCGGCCGGCCTGCTCGTCCTGCAGCACATCGTCCTGTTCGGCTTCGGCGTCGTGTTCCTCGACTTCAAGGTCAACGGCGAGTGGCTCGCGGTCGCGCTGCTGGCGTCGGCCTTCGCGCTGATGATCCTCGCCGCCGGCCTCGCCGCCGCGGCCGTGCTGAGCACCGTGCAGCAGCTCAACGCCGTCACGAACCTCGGCACGATGCTGCTCGGCGGCCTCGGCGGCGCGCTCGTCCCGGTGATGGAGCTGCCGAAGTGGGTGCAGCCGATCTCGCCCGCGTCGCCGGTCAACTGGGCGATGCAGGGCTACCGCGATGTGATCCTCGACGGCGCCGGCGTCGGCGACGTCGTGCTGCGGCTGGCGGCGATGTGCGGGCTGGCGCTGGCGCTCGTCGCGGTCGCGCTGTGGCGTCTGCGCGCGGATACGCCGAAGCGCACGTGGGGGTAGCGTCGTGGTCGCCGGATGCGATCTGCGAGCGCGCGCGGGCACCACACGGGCTTACGGCACGAGTTCGAAGCCGGCGCCTGCGAAGTCGCCGTCGAGCGTGACGGCGACCCGGATGTCGCGGCGTCGCATGAGCTCGAAGCTGACATGGTCGACGAGCGAGGAGCGTCGCCGCAGGGCTTGCAGGTGCGCGACGACCGCCGCCGCGTGCAGATCGGCGTCGACCCAGACGATCTCGAGTAGCGGTGCGACGTCGTCGAGCAGGCGTCGCGCTACGGGACCGCCGAGCCTTCGGTGGGCGAGCGCCTCGGCTTCGATCAGCACGTAGTTGTGGATGATCCCGCGCCGGTTGGCGAGGACCGCCGACAGGGTCTCCACGACCGCCGTGTGATGCTCGGCGTCACGGTCGAGGAACGCGAGCAGCGCCGACGTGTCGACGAACGTCACGCGTCCGGGTGCTCGGCGAGGTACTCGTCGTGGCGTTCGCCGAGATCACGTACCCCCGAGGCACCCGACCCCGCGGCGCGCAGCGCGCGCTCGAGCGCCGCGTCGCCGCCGTCTCGCGCCAGCAGGGCGGCGAGCGCCTCGCGCACGACGGCAGCCTTGGAGACGCCGCGGCGACGCGCCGCTCGCTCGAGGGCCGCAGCCTGCTCCTCGGGCAGCTGGATGATCGTACGGACCATGCTCGCCACAACGATATCGCGTGGCAAGAACTGATGACACTCCTGAGATCTTCGCCGATGGCGGCAGTGGTCACGTCGATGGCTGTGACGCGACGTGCTCGCCGCGCAGGGCGCGCTGCAGCGCGGACGCGTGCTGCGCCTCGGACTCGCGTCCCGGCGTGCGCGCGTAGCTGTCGTGCAACCCGCCGAGGATCCCGAAGGCGACGGCGTGCGCGCAGTGGCGGCGCACCGTGTCCGGGGCCGGCGTCGCGCCCGCCGGGCGGGTGAACTCGACCAGTCGCGGCATCGTGCGGCCGAAGCCGGTGAACAGCCGCGTCGGCGCGGAGCACACGGTCGCCGGCGCGCCGGCGCGCCGGGCGAGCTCGACGGCGACGGAGGCGAGCAGCAGCGGATGGCCGCGGCGACGCTCGAGCACGCGATCGAGGAACAGCTCCTCGGGGTCCTGCAGGTCGCCGTGGCGCAGGCCGAGCTCGTGGCGCATGGCGTGCGAGACGCACCCCGCCTGCCCGCCCGCATCCAGGCTCGCGAGGCCGAACAGCGAGCGGCTGAAGTCGTCGAGCAGGTCGCGCGCATGCGTCATGTCGACGGGACGGAACTCCGCCGCCATCGCGAGCAGCAGATCGTCGAGCCGTGGACGCGGCTCGCGTGCGAGCGTGAGGAACGAGGACGTAGCGGCGGGGGCGCCGGCCGTCGACGCCGCGACGGTCGTGCGAGCGGGTCGCGTGGGGCGCGGAACGCGGCACGCATCGGCGGGCTGGACCCGCGGGTATGGCGGTCGCTGCCAGACGCAGGAGTTGATCGAGGCGTAGTGCAGCCGCAGGTAGGCGGTCAGCTCGCCGCGGTGCTCGGCGCACGCGTAGCGTCGCGGACCGAGCGCGCCACCTCCGCGCCAGACCAGCCAGCGGCCCGGCAGGGCGTCGAGGTAGGGCGTCGAGCCCGGCTGGAGCACCTGGCTGCGCAGGCTTCGCTCGGTCGCGGGGTCAGGTCGTACCGAGCAGTACTCGCAGGCGAAGCGAAGTCGGACCGTCATCAGTGCCGTTCACCGGTCGCGGGCGCGCCGTCGTGCGTCGTGGCGCCGTTCGCGCTGCGCTGGGTCTCATGTGCCTCAGCGGATGCGTCGGACGCCGGCTCGGCCATCGCGCGCAGGTCCTCGGGATCGTCCGAGCCGGTCGTCCGCAGCTTGGTCGCGAGGTCCTTGAGGCGCTCGCGGATGTCTGAGATACGCATGTCGTGATCTCCGTTCGTCAGGTGATGTTAGGGGCCCCTAACATCAGTTAGGTGACCCTAACCGCCGGACCCGGTCTCGCCAAGACGGATGTCGCGGCTGGCATTGCGGGACGCTGGCGCGCGTGGTAGTGCGCGCGACACGGTGGTGCCGGACGAGCAGCCGAGAACGCTCGGTCCGCGGCTGGTACCTTCGGCGCCGATGAGGCCGAGCTGAGCCCGCCGAAGAACGTGCCGCGCCGCCCGCGATCCGCGCTGCTGGACCTGCTGGCGCCGGTGCGCGGGCCGCTGCTCGCCGCGGCGCTGCTGCAGGCCGTCGCCGCGGTCGCGTCGATCGTGCCGTTCGTCTGCGTCGTCGAGATCGCGCGCCGGCTGCTGGCGCCGCCCGCCGACGAGGCGCAGATCCGCACGCTCGTGATCGTCGCGGTGCTCGCGTTCGGGCTGCGGCTGCTGGCCCAGGGCACGAGCGGGCAGATCACGCATCTCGCCGACAACACGTTCCAGCTCGCGACCCGCCGGCGCGTCGTCGCGCACCTCGGGCGGCTGCCGCTCGGCTGGTTCGGGGCACGCCACTCGGGCGAGGTCAAGCGCGCCGTCCAGGACGACGTCGCCGCGATGCACTACATGGTCGCCCACTCGCTGCCCGACCTCGTCGCCGGCGTCGTCGCGCCGCTGACGGCGCTCGTCTACCTGATCGCGATCGACTGGCGGCTGACGCTGATCACGCTGGCGCCGGTGCTCCTCTTCGCCGTCCTGTACGCGACGATCGTGCGCGGGTACTCGTCGCAGATGGCCGGCCACGCGGCGGCGCTCGGACGCGTCAACGCCGCCGTCGTCGAGCTCGTCCAGGGGATCGCGGTCGTCAAGGCGTTCGGCGCCGGCGGCCGGCCGCACGCTCGCTACAGCGAGGCGACCGAGGGGTTCGCCGACTTCCATGAGTCCTGGGTGCGCCCGATCGCGCGCCGCTCGGCGCTGGCCGAGCTCGCCTGCTCGCCGCCGATGATGCTGCTCACCGTGCTCGCCGGCGGCGCGGCGCTCGTGCGGTGGGGGGATCTCGATCCCGTCGACGCCGTCGCCTTCGTGCTGCTCGGCCTGGGCCTGACCGCACCGCTGCTGACGCTCGGCTACAGCGCCCAGGGCTTTCGCCTCGCGGCCGAGGCGGCGGGCCGCGTCGCGGCGCTGCTCGCGCTGCCGGCGCTGCCGCAGCCCGCGCGCCCGCG
>JAUYGN010000083.1 GCA_030690545.1 Solirubrobacteraceae bacterium | reverse complement strand
GGCGGGCGTGCCGCCGGCGGCGGGCGCTCCCCCTTCGGGCGCGGAGCCCGACGCCGGCTTCGGCTTCGCGGGATTGGAAGGCTTGGCGGCCTGCTGGCGCTCGCGCTGGGCGGCGGCGGCACGATCGGATGCGGCCGGCGGAGCGGGCGGCGCGCGGCGCACGACAGGCGGCTTGGGCGGAGGCGCGGGCGGCTTGGTCTCGGCCTTCGCGGTCGCGCCGTTGGTCGGCAGCGGCCGGCCCTCGATCGCCGCCTTGGCCTGGTCCTCGTCGACTGCCGACGCGGGTGCCTTGACCTTGATGCCGGCCTTGCGCAGCTTGTCGAGCACGTCCTCGGAGGACATGTCATGTGCCTTGGCGAGCTCGTGAACGCGGACTTTGGCCATCAGATTGAGTGTAGAAGGTCAGGTTCGACCGCGACGGAGCGCCGGAACGAGCGCGCGAAGCCGCCGCGGGCGGCAGCGCGCTGCGCGCAGGCCGCGTCGCAGGCATAGGCGCCGCGTCCGGCGAGGCGCTGCTCGGCGTCCGGCGTGAGCGTGCCGTCGACGAGCACGAAGCGCTGCAGCTGGGTCTTGTCCACGCGTGCCGCGCAGCCGACGCAGCGGCGCTGCGGCGTGGCTATGAGGTCTTCTCCACGGCCTCGTCGAGCGCGTCCTCGGCCGGGACCTCGATCGGCGCCGGCGACTCGTCGGCCTCGGCCGCCGGCATCAGGTCGGTCGGCTGGTCGGCGAGCGCCTGGTGGGAGTCCAGGCCGCAGTAGCGCGAGCCCGGCAGCGCCGCGTTCGGGCAGCGGCGACCGGTCGACATGACGGCCGCGCAGCGGCCCTGCGTCTCCTCCTCCTCGTAGCCGGACTCCTGCTCCTCGGCGGCGAACTCGGTCTCGGACTTGATGTCGATCCGCCAGCCGGTCAGGCGGGCTGCGAGACGGGCGTTCTGGCCCTCGCGGCCGATCGCCAGCGAGAGCTGGTCGTCGGGCACGATCACCGTCGCCTGCTTGCCCTCGTCGTCGACGAGCACCTCGCGAACGCGGGCCGGCGACAGGGCCTTGGCGACGAAGCGGGCGGGCTCGTCGTTGTAGGGGATGATGTCGATCTTCTCGCCGCGCAGCTCGGAGACGACCATCCGCACGCGCGAGCCGCGCGGACCGACGCAGGCACCGACCGGGTCGACGCCGTCGGCATGCGAGACGACGGCGATCTTCGAGCGGTAGCCCGGCTCGCGAGCGACGTTGGCGATCTCGACGAGCCCGTCGGCGATCTCGGGAACCTCGAGCTCGAAGAGCTTCTTGATCAGCTCGGGGTCGCGTCGCGAGACGATGATCGACGGCCCCTTCGTCGACGGCGAGACCTCCTTGATGACCGCCTTGACGCGCTGCGAGTGGTCGTAGCGCTCGCCGTCGACCTGCTCGGACTTCGGCAGCAGCGCCTCGACGCGCTCGCGGATCTGCACGAGCGTGTAGCGGCTGTCGGACTGCTGCACGATGCCCGTGATCAGCTCGCCGACGCGGTCGCGGTACTCCTCGAACATCATGTCGCGCTCGGCCTCGCGGATGCGCTGCAGGATGACCTGCTTGGCGGTCTGCGCGGCGATCCGGCCGAAGTCGCCGGGCGTGACGTCGCGCTCGTCGATCTGGTCCTTGTACTCGGCGAACTTCGCGGGGTCGATCTCGGGGTCGGCAGGCTCGATCATCTCACCCGTCTCGGGGTCGTAGACCGTCCCCTCGTCGATCGTCTCGACGATCAGGTGCGCCTCGAGGCGCTCGGGGATGATCAGCTCGATGACGCGGAAGTCCGCGGTCTCGGGATCGAGCTCGACGCGCGCGTACTTCGCGCTGTCGGGCTGCTTCTTGTAGGCCGACAGCAGCGCGTCCTCGAGCGCGAGCCGGAGCTTCTCCGGGGCGATGCCCTTCTCCCGGCCGAGAACGGTCATCGCATCAAGGATCTCGCGTGACATAGGTCTTCACTCCTCGATGAGGTTGGAACGGTGGATCTCGGCGTACGGGATCGCGACGAGGGAGGGCGGGTCTCCATCAGCGGCGATCGTCACGGCGTCCTCGGACGCTCCGACGAGCTCGCCGGTGAACGACTTGTGGCCATCGACTGCATCCCTCGTACGAACCCGCGCGCGGCGGCCGAGGTAGCGGTGGAAGTGCTGCGGCTTGGAAAGCGGGCGCTCGGTACCGGGCGACGACACCTCCAGCGCGTAGCGCTCGCGCAGCTCGGCCAGCGCCTTCGTGACGCGCTCGCAGAGCGCCAGCGTGACGCCATCCGGATGGTCGATGAACAGGCGCACGGTGGAGCCGCCGACGACCTCTGCGAGCAGCACCTCGACAGCGGGCTCGCTGGCGGCGAGCCGGGCCTCGATATCGGTCTGGATGGTGCTCACTGAAATGACTCCTCACGGCCACAAAAAAAGCGGGCGAGCGCCCACTTCCGGTACGGCCTCCGGCCCGAAGCCGGAGCGAAAGCTGTCGGGCGAGGATAGCACCGCCGGTCGAGGCGCCGGCCACCCCGGGCGCCGCCGTTCCGATGCCGGCCGGGCTCAGCGCGAGCGCGGCGCCGCGCGGCGCGCGCGTTCGCTCGGAGCCGGCAGCGCGAGCCTCGGCGGCAGCGCCCACCAGGCGCGCAGGCGCCCGCGAACGCCGCGGCCGGCACCGAGCTCGGAGCGCAGCGCAGCGCGCTCCACGCGTGTCGGCCCGCGACTGCCGTAGCCGTAGCGCGCCGCGACGAGCGTGCGCACGTACTGCTCGGCGCCCGTCCCGGCGAGCCCGCGCGCGAGCGCCTCGAGCGTCAGCCCGGGCGCCGCCGGACGCCCGCTGCGGCGCAACGCTCGCTGCAGCTCGGCGAGGCCGGCATCGGCGGCCTCGGCGACGGTCGTCGCCGCCGCTCGTCGCCGCCGACGAGCGAGCACGATCGCGCCCGCGCCCGCGCCGA
>JAUYGN010000090.1 GCA_030690545.1 Solirubrobacteraceae bacterium | reverse complement strand
GCGCGGGGCGATCGAGGCGCGCGCCGGTGAGGCGCGCGAGCCGGCGGTGGACGCTGTGGCGGGGAGCGCACCCGGCGCCGGCGGCGCGCCGCTCGCGGACGTCGGGGTCGCCGTCGCGCGCTACGTCGCCGATCCCGAGCGCTGCGCGCGCGTCGCCCGTCTCGCGGTCCGTCATGCGCGGCTGCGCGCGACGCCAAATGCCGACAAGAAGGTCGCGATCCTCCTGACGAGCTTCCCGACGAAGCACGCGCGCGTCGGGATGGCGGTCGGGCTCGACACGCCGGCGAGCGCGCTTGGCCTGCTGCGCGCGATGGACGAGGCCGGCTACCAAGTAGGGGGTTCCGGAGAAGGAAGAGTGAGGAACCCCCAAGTAGGGGGTTCCGGAAACGGCACGGTGAGGAACCCCGCCGTCGAGCAGCCGTTCGAGCACGACGTACGGGGTTCCGGAGACGGAACGGCGAGCAACCCCGGCGACGAGCTCATGCACGCACTGATCGCCGGCGGTGGCCACGACCCGGAGTTCGTCACCGACGAGCAGCTCGCCGCCGCGCCGCACCGCCTGCCGATCGCGGAGTACGAGGCCTGGTACGCGACGCTGCCGGTCGCGCTGCGCGAGGCGATCGAGGAGCGCTGGGGCCCGCCGCCGGGCGACCAGTTCGTCGACGGCGAGGACTTCGTCGTCGCGGCGCTGGAGCTCGGCAACGTCCTGATCGCGATCCAGCCGCCGCGCGGCTACGGCGACGATCCGGTCGGGATCTACCACGATCCAGAGCTGGCGCCGACGCACCACTACCTCGCCTGCTACCGCTGGCTGCAGGCGTCCTGGGGCGCCGACGCGATCGTCCACCTCGGCAAGCACGGCACGCTCGAGTGGCTGCCGGGCAAGATGCTCGCGCTCTCGGCGTCATGCGCGCCCGACGCGGCGCTCGGCGACATGCCGCTCGTCTACCCGTTCGTCGTCAACGACCCCGGCGAGGGCGTGCAGGCCAAGCGCCGCGCGCACGCCGTCATCGTCGACCACCTCGTGCCGCCGATGATGCGCGCCGAGACCTACGACGAGCTCGCCGAGCTCGAGGCGCTGCTCGACGAGTACGCTCGCCTGGAGATCCTCGACCCGCCGAAGCTGCCCGGCCTCGCGGTCCAGATCTGGGACGCGATCGAGCGCGCGAACCTGCAGTCCGACCTTGGCGTGAGCGAGCGCCCCGACGACCTCGGCGAGCTCGTCGAGCACATCGACGGCTACCTCTGCGAGGTCAAGGACATCCAGGTCAAGGACGGGCTGCACGTGCTCGGCGCGGCGCCCGCCGGCGACCAGCTGCGCGGACTCGTCAGCGCGATGCTGCGCCTCGGCCAGGGCGAGGACGTGCCGGGCCTGCGCCGCTCGGTCGGCGCGGCGTTCGGCCTCGACGAGCAGGCGATGGTCGACGCGGCGGGCGCGCCGGCGGACTTGCGCGCGCACGCCGATCGCGGCCGCGTCGCGCCGGCCGATCGGAGCGCGGGCGGGTCGACCGATCCGCGCGATGGGGGCGGTGCCGAGGCTGGCACGCCCGCGGACCTGCTCGCACGGTTCCGCGGGCCCGCGGCGTCCAACGGCGACGTCGTCGACCGGCTCGAGGCCGCGCAGACGGCGCTGCTCGACGCGCTCGCGGACCGCGCGTGGGATGGTGAATCGGTCGCCGAGGTCTGCCGCGACGTGCTCGGTCGCGCCGACGCCGGTGTCGAGCGCGCGCTGCGCTTCGCCTGCGAGGTCGTCGTGCCGCGGATCGCGCGGACGAGCGACGAGCTCGTCAACGTGCTCGGCGCGCTGAGCGGCCATCACGTCCCGGCGGGGCCGTCCGGCAGCCCGACGCGCGGGCGCGTCGACGTCCTGCCGACGGGGCGCAACTTCTACTCCGTCGACCCGCGCGCGCTGCCGAGCCAGCTCTCCTGGGAGACCGGCCAGCGGCTCGCGCGCGCGCTGCTGGACCGCCACGTCGCCGACCACGGCGAGCTGCCGCGGATGGTCGGCCTCGTCGCGTGGGGGACGAGCGCGATGCGCACGCAGGGCGACGACGCCGCCGAGATCTTCGCGCTGCTCGGCGTGCGGCCCGTCTGGGCGCGCGAGTCGCGCCGCGTCACCGGCATCGAGGTCATCCCGCTGGGGGAGCTCGGCCGCCCGCGGATCGACGTGACCGTGCGGATCTCCGGCTTCTTCCGCGACGCCTTCCCGCATCTCGTCCGGCTGCTCGATGACGCCGTCTCGCTCGTCGCGTCGCTCGACGAGCCGGCGGAGCAGAACTTCGTCGCCGCGCACGCCCGCGAGGACGCCGCGGCGCTCGCCGGCGAGCTCGATGCCGAGCCCGCCTGGCGGCAGGCGACGACGCGGATCTTCGGCTCCAAGCCCGGCGCCTACGGCGCGGGCCTCGCGCAGCTGCTCGACGCGCGCGACTGGCGCGACGACGGCGACATCGCCGAGGTCTACGAGGCGTGGGGCGGCTACGCGTACGGCCGCGGCCTCGACGGAGCGGCGGCGAGCGACGCGCACCGCAGCTGCTTCGGGCGGATCGACGTCGCCGTGAAGAACGTCGACAGCCGCGAGCACGACATCCTCGACTCCGACGACTACTACCAGTACCACGGCGGCATGGTCGCGACCGTGCGGGCGCTGACGGGCCGCGAGCCGGCGGCGGTGCTGGGCGACTCGTCGGACCCCTCGCGCGTCGTGACGCGCTCGCTCGCGCAGGAGACGCGGCGCGTCTTCCGCGCGCGGGTCGCCAACCCGCGCTGGATCGCCTCGATGGTCCGCCACGGCTACAAGGGCGCGGCCGAGCTCGCGGCGACCGTCGACTACCTCTTCGGCTACGACGCGACGACCGGCGTCGCGGAGGACTGGATGTACGAGGACGTCGCGCGCAAGTACCTACTCGACCCCGACGTGGGGGCGTTCATGGGCCGCTCGAACCCATGGGCCGCGCGCTCGATCGCCGAGAAGCTGCTCGAGGCCGCCGACCGCGGGCTCTGGGCGGCCCCCGCCGACGCGACGATGGACGCGATCCGCGAGCGCTATCTGGAGCTCGAGGGCGAGCTCGAGGAGGCGAGCGCGTGACGCCCGGCTATCCGTTCTCGGCGATCGTCGGCCAGCAGGCGCTGCGCGAGGCGCTGCTCGTCAACGCCGTCGCGCCGGAGGTCGGCGGCGTGCTCGTCCGCGGCGAGCGCGGGACGGCGAAGTCGACCGCGGTGCGAGCGCTCACGCCGCTGCTGCCGGCCGTGCCTGCCGCCACCGGGCAGGCGTTCTGCTTCGCCCCCGGCGACGTCGCGCCTGACGGCACGGTCGATCCCGACGCACCGGTCGAGCAGCGTCCCGCGCCGCTCGTCGAGCTGCCGGTCGGCGCGACGATCGACCGCCTCGTCGGCGCCCTGGACCTCGGCCGCGCGCTCGCCGGCGAGCGCGCCTTCGAGGCCGGCCTGCTCGCCCGCGCACACCGCGGCGTGCTGTACGTCGACGAGGTCAACCTGCTGCCCGACCACCTCGTCGACGTCCTGCTCGACGCCGCCGCGATGGGCGTCTGCCACGTCGAGCGCGACGCCGTCTCCGTGCGCCACCACGCGCGCTTCCTGCTCGTCGGGACGATGAACGCCGAGGAGGGCGAGCTGCGCCCGCAGCTGCTCGACCGCTTCGGGCTCGGCGTCGAGGTCAGCGCACCGTCCGACCCGGCGGCGCGGGCGGAGATCGTGCGGCGCCGGCTCGCCTACGAGGCCGACCCGGTCGCGTTCGGCGCCCGCTATTCGCAGGCCGATGCGGACGTCGCGGCGGCGATCGTCGCCGCGCGCGAGCGGTTGCCGGCCGTGCGCCTGCCCGAGCGCGAGCTCGACCGGATCGTGCGCGCGTGCGCGGAGATCGGCGTCGACGGGATGCGCGGCGACGTCGTCACGGCGCGCACCGCGCGCGTGCTCGCCGCGCTCGACGGCGCCGGCGAGGTCGACGCCGAGCACGT
>JAUYGN010000069.1 GCA_030690545.1 Solirubrobacteraceae bacterium | reverse complement strand
GCGTTCACGCGCGAGGCGGAGGGCCTGCGCTGGCTGGCCGAGCCCAGCGCGCTGCCGGTCGCGCGGGTGCTCGCCGTCGCCGACGAGCCGCCGGGCCCGCGCTTTCTCGCGCTGGAGTGGATCGAGCGGGGCAGCGCGAACGCGGACGCCGACGAGCAGCTCGGTCGCGGCCTCGCCGCGCTGCACGCCGCAGGCGCGCCCTCGTTCGGCGGGCGGTCCGACCTCGTGCTCGGCCCGCTGACGCTGCCCAACGCGCCGCTGCACGGCTGGGCGGAGTTCTACGCGACCCAGCGGCTCGAGCCGCTCGCGCGGATCGCCGCCGACCGTGGCGCGCTGCCGGCCGGGGCGTCGCAGCTCGTCGACCGGCTCGTCGCGCGGCTCGACGACCTCTGCGGACCGGCCGAGCCGCCGGCCCGCCTGCATGGCGACCTCTGGAGCGGCAACGTGATGACCGCCGCCGGCGGACAGCCGTGGCTGATCGACCCCGCCGCCTACGGCGGCCACCGCGAGGTCGACCTCGCGATGCTGCGCCTGTTCGGGGCGCCGGGCCCGCGCTTCATGGCCGCCTACGAGGAGGTCGCGCCGCTCGCCGACGGCCACGAGCAGCGCGTCGGGCTCTGGCAGGTCATGCCGCTGCTCGCGCACGCCGCGCTGTTCGGCGGAAGCTGGGGCGCGTCGGCCGTCGCGGCGATCGGGCGCTACGTCGCCTGACCAGGGGCCGGATGCGGGCGCCCGGATCGCCGGATCTCGGAGACGTGCGGCGGCGATTGGGCGCTATCGCCAATCGCCGCCCGACGAGCGGCTGACAGCACGTCGGGCGCGGGCGTCAGCCCGAAGCGTCGAGCGCGGCGATGACGGCGTCCGGGTCGTCGACGGATACGGTCAGCTCACGGAGTCGCAGCGGTACGCCGAGCGTGCGAGCGCGCGCCGGCGGGTCGATCGCGAGCGCGACGAGCGGCCCGGAGGCGCCGTTGACGAGCCAGCGACCGCCCCAGCCGTGGACGCCGATGCTGAGCGCGCTGCCGGCGTGGCGGGCGGAGCGGATCGACGAGCGCGGCACGTCGGCGCGGAAGCCCCAGCTCATCCGCACGCGCACGCGGACGGGATCGACGTCGAGGAACGAGCGGCCCGGCGTCACGCCGAGCGCCACGAGCAGGGGCTTCCAGCGGCCGAAGCGGATCGGGATGCGGGTGCCATCCATCGGGTGACGATGATCGCGGCGACGGCGCCGCGGGTCAGCCGGGCTTGTCGACGGCCTGGCCGAAGGCCTTCATCAGCTCCATCGGCACGGGGAAGACGACGGTCGTGTTCTGGTTGACGCCGAGGTCGCCGAGCGTCTGCAGGTAGCGCAGCTGCAGGCCGGCGGGGTTGCCGCTGATGATCGTCGCCGCCTCGGCGATCTTCTCCGCGGCCTGGGCCTCGCCCTCGGCGTTGATGATCCGCGCGCGCCGGTTGCGCTCGGCCTCGGCCTGGCGCGCCATCGCGCGCTGCATGTCCGACGGGATCTCGACGTCCTTGATCTCGACGACGGCGACCTTGACGCCCCACGGCTCGGTCTGCTCGTCGATGATCTGCTGCAGCTCCTCGTTGAGCCGCTCGCGATCGGACAGCAGCGTGTCGAGGTCGGCCTTGCCGAGCACGGAGCGCAGCGTCGTCTGCGAGATCTCCGACGTCGCGCGCAGGAAGTCCTCGACGTTGACGACCGAGTTGACCGCGTCGATGATCCGAAAGTAGGCGACGGCGTTGACGCGCGCCGGGACGTTGTCGCGCGTGATGACCTCCTGCGGGGGCACGCTGAGCGTGATCGTGCGCAGGTCGGCGCGCACCATCTTGTCGATCACCGGGATCAGCAGGATCAGGCCCGGGCCCTTCTCGCCGAGCAGGCGGCCGAGGCGGAAGACGACGCCGCGCTCGTATTCGCGCAGGATCCGGATCGCGGAGGCGAGCAGCATCGTGGCGACGAACGCGATGGCGAGGACGGCGGCGAGCAGGCTGGTCATGGGGACTCCTGGTGTTCGGGGTGGACGAGCAGGGTGAGGCCGTCCACGGCGGCGACCCGCACGCGGCTGCCGGGCTTCAGGGGGCCGTCGTGCTCGGCCGGACCGCCGTCGGCGAGGCGGGCGCGCCACAGCGCGCCCTGGACGTAGACCTGGCCCTCGGGATCGAGTGCGGTGCGGACGGTCGCCGTCGCGCCGACGAGGTCGTCGGTGCCCGAGCGCGGCGGCCGGGACCGCGCGGCGACCGCCTTCGACGCGGCGAACAGCGTGAAGCCGCCGAGCAGGACGCCGCTCGTCGCGACGAGCGGCACGGAGATCGAGAACGCCTCCGAGTCGGTGTCGAACAGCAGCAGGCCGCCCGCGACGAGCGCGGCGATCCCGGCGATGCCGAGCACCCCGAAGCTCGGCACCTGCGTCTCGGCGACGATCAGCCCGACCGCGAGCACGAGCAGGATGATCCCGGCCGCCGTCACGGGGAGCTGAGCCGTGCCGTACAGGCCGAGCACGAACGCGATCGCCCCGAACAGGCCCGGACCGATCAGGCCGGGACTGAGCAGCTCGAGCACGATGCCCAGCAGACCCCCGAGCAGCAGCAGGTAGGCGATGTTGGGATTGACGAGGAACTGCTGGATCTCGTAGCCGAGAGGCATGTCACGGCGCTCGACGCGCAGGTCGGCGGTGTCGAGCGCCCGCGCCTTGGGACCGGCGATCCGCAGGCCGTCGAGTCGCTCCAGCAGCTGCGCCTCGCTGCCCGCGACGAGCTCGATCAGTCCGCGCTCGCGGGCGGTCGTCGCGGTCACGTTGACGGCAGCGCGGACCATCCGCTCGGCGAGGTCGGCGTTGCGCTCGTGGGCTTCGGCGAGCGCCCGCGCGTAGGCGACGGCGTCGTTGCGGATCTTGCGCCCGAGCACCTCGTCGGTCTCACCGCCGTCGAGGCTGATCGGCGTCGCCGAGCCGATGTTCGTCTGCGGCGCCATTGCCGCGACGTCGGCCGCGAGCGTGACGAACAGGCCGGCGGACGCCGCTCGCGCACCGTCGGGGAAGACGTGCACGACGACGGGGATCTCGGTGGCGCCGATCGCGCGGACGATCTGACGCATCGAGCTGTCCAGCCCGCCGGGCGTGTCGAGGCGGACGATCGCCAGCGGGCGCTGCTCCTCCTCTGCCTGCTCGAGCGCGCCTTCGACCCAGTTCGCCGTCGCCGGATCGATCGTGCCCGACAGCTCGATCGACACCGCTGCTGCGGCCGGGCGCGTCTGCGCCGGCGCCGATGTCCAGGCGAGCAGCAGGCCGCCCGCCAGGACGGCGGTGACGCAGAGCGTCAGGCGCAGCAGCGACGGAGCGCCGGCCGGCACGATCCCGCGCGTGAGCCGGCTGCTGTGTCGGGGGGTCGTCCGGGGGTCGCGCACAGTCGTACGCCTACCCCCGCAGCCCTCCTGTCACCGCGGTCGGCCTCGCCGACGCCCTTACGCCGCCGGCACCGGTGCCGGGCCCGGCGGCGGAGCCGGCGTGGCCCCCGGCTCGCCGAGCACCTCGAAGGAGCGCATCTCGCCACGCATCCGCGCCGGCAGGTAGCCGGTGAAGAGGATGTACGAGTGCACCGTGCCCTGGCGTCCGGTGATCGCGATCTGCTCCTCGGCCGTCAGCGGCGCGTTGAGCGTCCAGGTGCCGTTGGAGATCGGCGCGAACTTCTCCAGCGTCGTGGTCGTTCCCGCCGAGTAGTACTGCAGCTGGACGCGAACGACGCCGCGCGCGCGGCTGGCGATCGTGCCCTGGGCCCGCAGATGGCCGGCTTCGATCGTCGGGCGCGCGGCGCGGAGGTTGGCGCGCTCGTTGGCCGCGCGCAGTCGTACGCCCTGCGGGCGCGTGCGCGCGTTGCCCGGGTAGGTGATCGTGAGGATCCCGGTGCCACGCGCCGCCTGGCCGGACGGGATCAGCGAGCGGTCGCGGATGCGTCCGTTGAGCGAGTCGACCGGAGCGGTCCAGCGATGGCGGAACTGGTCGGCGAACAGCTCGATGCTGACGTTGCCCGTCGCGCGCCTGCTGATCGGCGCGAGGATGTCGATCGCGCGCGCCATGCTGAAGATCGTCGCGCGGGCGAGCTGCATCTTCGCCGGCTCTGGGATGACCAGCGGTAGCGCCCGCGTCCGGAAGTTCCGCCGCGACGCGCGCGTCGTGCCGCCGCCAACCGCGACGAGGCGGTAGTAGTAGCGCGTGTTGGGGCTCAGGCCGGTGAGCGGGGCACTGACCGGGATCGCCGTCGTGCCGTTGCCGACCGGCAGGTCGGGCGTGCGGCTGCCGAAGGAGGTCGTCGGGCCGTACTGGAAGTAGACCCTCGTCGCGACACCGCGGGGATTGACGTTGCCGTTGAGGACCGCCGAGTTCACGGTGACGGTGGTGGCCGGACGCGTCGTGGCGCCGGGTGCCGCGAGGGCGGGGGCCGCCGGTAGGGCGGCCAGGACGATGATGGTCGTCAGAAGCAGGGATTTGCGCATTGGTCTGACGAACACAGCGATCGGCCGAGAGTTACGGCTGCGTCGTGCGAGCGGGACTTCGCACCGCTCGGCCGCTCCATCCTGTCTAGCCTGGGGCGGTGCGACCGCGCGTGCGAGCATCGCTGGTGGCAGCCGCGGTCGCGTCGATCGCCCCGACCGCGGGCTGCGGCGCGGACGATGCCCCGCCCGCGAGGCCGCCGATCGCGACCGTCGTCCAGGACGACGCCGAGCTGCTGCATCGCTCGCCGGCGCGGATCGCGGCGACGTTCGACGACATGCGGGACATCGGCGTCGACTGGGTCCGCGTGACGGCCGGCTGGTCGGTGATCGCGCCCGAGCCGCTGGCGATCCGGCGGCCGGCGTTCGACGCCCGCGACCACGAGGCCTATCCGCCGGACGCCTGGAGCAAGCTCGACCGCGTCTACGAGCTGGCGCACGCGCGCGGGATGCGGACGGCGATCGACATCGCCTTCTGGGCGCCGCGCTGGGCCGTCGCGCGCCCGGCGCGCCACGCCGACCGCGAGCGCGACACGATCTCGGTCGCCGACTACGCGGCGTTCGCCACGGCGGTCGCGCGGCGCTACCCGCGCGCAGCCGCCTTCACGGTCTGGAACGAGCCCAACCACAACGCCTTCTTCCTGCCGCAGTGGGAGCGCACGAGCGACGGCTGGCAGCCGGCCGCGCCGCACCTGTACCGCGCGATGGTGCAGGCCGCGGTCCCCGCGATCAAGGCGGCCGCGCCCGACGCGCTCGTCCTGATCGGCGCGACCTCGTCGGTCGGCAGCGCGCGCGCCACGAGCCCCGACGAGCGCATGGCGCCGCTGACGTTCCTGCGCGAGCTGGCCTGCGTCGACGAGCGACTGCGGCCGCTGGACCGGCCGCAGTGCCGCGCCTTCGAGTCGCTGCCCGGAGACGGCTGGTCGCACCATCCCTACTCGCTGGAGCTCGCGCCCTGGCAGCCCGACCCGCGCCCCGACAACGTCCGCATGGCCGACCTCGACCGGCTGACGTCGCTGCTGCGCCGCCTGCACGAGTCAAAGCGCACGGTCCGCAGCCTGCCGCTGTACCTGACCGAATGGGGCTATCAGACCAACCCGCCCGACCCGACGCAGACGACGAGCCTCACCCAGCACGCGCGCTGGATGCCCGAGGCCGAGCGGATCGCGCGCCGCCAGTCGTCGCTGCGCAGCGTCTCCCAATTCCTCATCCGCGACCTGCCCGAGCGGCCGGGCCGCAGCCCGCGCGTGCGCTGGGGCGACTACCAGTCCGGCCTGCGCCTGCTCGACGGCAGCCCGAAGCCCGCGCACGCGTCGTTCTCGCTGGCGCTCGTCGCGCATCGCGCCGGCGCCGGGCGGGTGCGCTTCTGGGGGCTCGTCCGGCCCGGCACGGGCAGCCGTCCGGCGCGCATCAGCGTGCGCGAGCCCGGCGGCGGCTGGCGTGCCATCGCCCGCCTGCGCACGCGTGAGGACGGCACCTTCGAGCGCGCCGTGACCGTCGATCCGGCACGCACGTTCCGGCTCGAGAGCGGCGGCCGGCATGGTGCGCCGGTCGACGGCGCGCGCTGAGCGTGTCGGTCGCGGCCAAACGGTCGGAGCGGCGGGCGCCAAGGGCAGCTGGCGAGCTGCGCGGGCCCGGCTCCCGGGACTGCGGCACGACGCCCGGGTGCCGTCGCATTAGGGTACGGCCAGCGGGCCGAATCGACCGCGGCCGGGATTCCCGTCGGGACCCGTCGACCAAGCAAGGGGGCGTGTGATGCAGACCATGACAGCAGTCCACGAGTCGGCCGCTGCGCGACCGCCGTACAGACGTTCGCTGCTGGCGGTTCTCCTGATCGCCGCGCTCGCCGTGTTCGCGGCCGGCTGCGGCGGCAGCGACGACGACGATGGCGACGACGACGCCCAGCAATCGGTCGCCGCCTTCAACGCCGGCGCGAAGGCGGCGACGACCGAGACGACGAGCATCGGCCGCGAGATCGGCAGCACGATCCGGACCGCGCGCACGCAGACCAACGCACAGCTCGCAGCGAAGTTCACCAACCTCGCCGCTCGCGCACGCGCCGTCGTCGACAAGCTGAACGCGCTCGACCCGCCGGACGCGTCGCGAGCGAAGGTCACCGCGCTCGTCGGCGCGCTCAGCACCGGCGCCCAGGACCTCGACGCGATCGCGACCGCCGCGCGAGCCGGCGACGCCGCCGCCGCGCGCTCGGCGACGCAGACGCTCGCACGCGACTCGCCGGCGATCGAGGCCGCCAAGGACGCCCTCGACGCCGACGTGGGAGGAGGGGCGGGCGCGGGCGCGGCCTCGTAGAGCCCGCTGGTCGCGGGCGCAGCGCGGCGAGCGCCTGGAGCAGCGGCGCGTCCCGACGACGCCGAGCCGCGAAGCCACGCTGGTGTGCGATCGGTCACATTGGCGCTTGGAAGCACGTCGTTCGGGAAGCGCGAAGACGACGACGCGATGGGTGACCGGGGCACACACGACGGCGGCTGGAACGGATCCTCCCTGCTCGAGCGCGACGACGAGCTGGGCCTGTTCGACGAGGCGCTGCGGTCCGCGCAGGACGGTGTCGGCGCCGCCGTGCTCGTCGAGGGCGAGGCGGGGATCGGGCGCACGGCGCTGCTGGCGCAGCTGCGCAGCCGGGGCACCGAGGTGCTCCACGCCCGCGCGAGCCCGCTCGAGCGCGAGTTCTCCTTCGCCGTCGCGCGCCAGCTCTTCGAAGCGCGCCTCCTGGCCGCCTCCGACGACGAGCGCGACGCGCTGCTGGCGGGGCAGGCGCGGCTGGCTGCGCCGCTGTTCGAGGCCGACGCGATGTCGGCGCCCTCAGGCACCGAGTACGAGCTGCTCCAGGGCCTGCACCGGCTGTGCGCGAACGTCGCGGGGGAGGGGCCGCTGCTCGTGGCGATCGACGATCTGCAATGGGCCGACGGGCCATCCCTGCGCTTCGCGCACTATCTCCTGAGCCGGCTCGAGGAGCTGCCCGTGCTCGTCGCGCTCGCCCGCTGCACCGGTGAGCCGGCCGCACAGCCCGAGCTGCTCGCCGCGATCGCCGCCGCGCCGGTCACGCACGTCGTGCGGCCGCAGCCGCTGACGGTGGCGGCGGTCGCCACGCTTGCCGCACGGATCGAGCCCGGCGACCGAACGGCGGACGCGGATCCGGACACGTGCCATCGCATGACCGGCGGCAACCCGTCCCTGCTGCGCGCGCTGCTCGATGAGCGCGCGGCAGGCGACGGCGCAGCGCCCGCTGACGCCGGTCCGCGCGCCGTCGCGCTGGACGTCATGCCGCGCCTGGAGCGCTGCGCGCCCGACGCGATCGGGCTCGCCCGTGCCGTCGCCGTCCTGCGGCCGGCCGCGCACCTGCGCCACGCCGCGGCGCTCGCCGGCCTCGACGAGCCCGCAGCGCTGCGGTCGGCGGGCGCGCTCGCCGACTATCGCGTGCTGCGGTTCGACGGGACCTGGTCCTTCGTGCATCCGATCGTTCGCAACGCCGTCTACGAGAGCGTCTCGACGGCCGACCGTGCGCGCGCCCACGCGCACGCCGCCGAGCTGCTGGCCGCCGATGACGCCGCGGTCGAGCAGGTCGCCTGGCATCTCGCGCGCACGGCTCCGGCCTGCGACGCGGGCACGGTCCAGACGCTGCGGCAGGCCGCCGCCGACGCGCTGGCCGATGGGCGGCCGGCGGATGCCGCGGCGTACCTGCGGCGGGCGCTGGACGAGCAGGTCGACGTCGATCGCGCCGGGGCGCTCGAGCAGCTCGGGCGCGCCGAGATCCGCCTGAGTCAGCCGGCGCGGGCGGCCGAGCGGCTCACCGCAGCCCTCGACGAGATCGACGATCAAGGCCGACGTGCGGACGTGGGCCTGGACCTCGGTCGTGCGCTCGTCATGTCCGGGCGCTGCCGTGAGGCCGTCGCCGTGCTCGGAGGCCTGATCGGGGAGCTGCGCGAAGCCGGCCGCGACGCGCGCCGACTCGAGGCGGAGCTCACCGTCGCGCTGCCCGTCGACGGTCGCGACAGGACGCCGGTCACCGGCTGCGCGGCGCAGGAGCGCGCGCTCGCCGCCGACGATGACGCGGCGACGCGCGTGCTGCTTGCCAACGAGGCGTTCGAGGCGGCGGTCGCCGGCGGCGACGCGCGTCGGGCGGCACGGCTCGCTCGCCGGGCGCTCGAGGGCGGGGTGCTGCTGGAGGCCGAAGGCAGCGAGTCGCTGCATCCGTATCGCGCCGCCTGGACGCTCGCGCTCTGCGACGAGCTCGACGAGGCCGACGAGGCGCTGCGCGTCGCAGCGTCCGGCGCCCGGCTGCGCGGCTCCCGCCTCGGCATGGCGGCCGCGGCCTGCTTCGCGTCGGCGGTGCTCGCCCGCCGCGGGCGGCTGGCGGACGCGGATGCCTCCGCCGAGCGGGCGCTGGCGGTCGCACGGGAAGGCTGGAGGGCCGGCATGCCGCTGGCCGCGGCGTTCCGGACCGCCGTGCTCGTCGAGCGCGACGAGCTGGCCGACGCGGAGGAGCTCGCCGAGGCGTGCGGGGTCGCGCAGGCGATACCCGGATCGGCCGGCGCGCGACTCGTGCGCTACGAGCGCGGCCGCCTGCGCGTCGCGCAGGGACGGCTCGAGGAGGGGCTGGAGGACCTGCTGCGCGCCGCCGACGCGCTGCCCGCGCGCAACGTCCCCGGCACGCGCGTTGGCGCCTGGCACGCGGAGGTCGCCGCGACGCTCGGTCGGCTCGAGCGCCCGGACGAGGCGCAGGACGTCGCGCGCGAGGGCCTCGAGCGCGCACGGACGTTCGGCGCGCCGAGCGCGATCGGGGCGGCGCTGCGCGCGCTCGGTCTCGTCGAGTGCCGCGCCGGGGCGCCGAAGCTCCTCGAGGAGGCCGTTACCGCACTGCGGCGCACCCCGGCGCGGCTCGAGCTGGCGCGTGCGCTCGTCGAGCTTGGTGCCGACCTGCGGCGACGCAACCGGCGCTCGGTCGCGCGACGCGAGTTGCGCGCCGGGCTCGAGCTCGCGGGCCGCTGCGG